>QNCH01000071.1 GCA_003645745.1 Candidatus Omnitrophota bacterium | reverse complement strand
TTACATAATAGCTTAGCCTGAGAAACTTAGTGTAATTGCTAATAGCCTGGTTACGCAGCTTATTTTTCTCCAGATCCTCTAATTGCCGCGCATACTCAGGAATACCATCTACAATCTTCTTTGTATAAGCAATCCGTTCGTCATTACTCATAAAATTATCACGAATATATCTCAACTCCCCTGAATCAAGAAAAAAACCACCGCATTTATAGCATTCATCAACATTTATCTCTTTAGCAGAAACATATTTATGGATATGCATCGGCAAACCGCATTTAGGGCAATTAAGCTTTCCTCTACTTTCATCATTTGTCCTGGAATCTGCAAGCGCGTCTTTAAGCGCGTTGCCAAAACCTTCATTACTTTCATCCAATTTAACCAATTCCATCCAATCAAACCATATACCTTTGCAATTATCGCAAAGATCGACCTTTACTCCGCCAAAATTTTGCTCAAACATTTGTTTCTGACATACTGGACACACCATAATTATTCTCCTCTCCCACAAAATTGCCAAACAAACTAATCGGACTCTTTCTCAGAATAAATTTTATATCGGACAAATCTCGCCTGTCTGCGTGCGGCACGCACAGGCAGGACCTGCCCTACAGCTTTTTTTACCCACAGATTTTATTAACGGGGCAAAAAATTATACATTTATCTTTGCCACTGCTTCCACAACCCACGCGCCTTTTCCTTAGCCTGCTGGTGCAATTGTTTAAACAATTCAATATAACGCACGTTTGGGGCAGTATCAACATAATGGGAATAACCATTTTTAATTATCTCAGCATTAACAAAGATACCATCATCAGCGTCATCTTTCTCATCCAAATAAACATACCCAATCAGCACACCATAAAGGTCATAATGCTGCGTGTCAAACTCAATATTTATTTTTTTCTTTTCTACTAATTTTTTAGTAAACAACAAAGCTTCTTTTGCCATAACACTTAAAACTTCAATCGGAATTTTTAAATCCTTTGACTCATTATAAAATTTACCGCTTTGTTGTACTGAAGGCACATCAACCCCAAGCAGCCTAAACACCTGCCCTGAACTTAAACGGAGTACATTACCATCAATAACCTCTTTTACGTTTAAACCATAATATTGGGTTCTGTCAGAAAAATTAATTCTTTGATTCGTAAATAAATCTTTTTTGTTATAAAAATTTAAATTTTTATTATTCCGCGCATAAGCAAAAGAATTTATAGAAAAAAAAACTACCAATAAAGATAAAATTTTCACGGATAACATTTTTGTTAGGCCTATTGGAGCGGGAGAAGGGGATCGAACCCTCATAGACGGCTTGGAAGGCCGTTATTCTACCATTGAACTACTCCCGCGAAAAATGGTGGGCAGAGGAGGATTCGAACCTCCGAAGGCTTCGCCGGCAGATTTACAGTCTGCTGCCTTTGACCGCTAGGCTACCTGCCCACAAAAAATGGAGCTGGCGAGAGGATTCGAACCTCCAACCAGCTGATTACAAATCAGCTGCGCTTCCATTGCGCCACGCCAGCATTTTCCATTTGTTTAAAAGCTATTGGTAAATTACTAAGTATGTCTGAAGCTAAAAGACTAATCTGAGCAACATTTTGCAAAGCAATATCCCCTGACAACCCATGCGCGTATACTGCCGCTTTCGCGGCGTTAAATGCCTGATGGGTCTGTTGGGCAAGCAACGCAGCTACGATACCGGTTAAAACATCACCTGTACCGCCTTTTGCCATGCCAGGATTTCCTGTAGTATTTATAAATACTCTGCCGTCAGCCGCAGATACAACAGTCTGTGCCCCTTTTAATACAGTAATAACATTATACATAGAAGCAAATGTTTTTGCAAGAGTACTGCGTTCTTTTTTTAAAATTTTCTCCCTGTGCAATAAACGCGCCATTTCGCCTAAATGAGGCGTAATAATTTTAACTGATTTGTTTGCTTTCAAAAGATGCAGGTGGCCGCATAAAGCATTCAATCCATCAGCATCAATAACCATAGGTTTATCAATATCCCCAACAATTTTTCTGACCAACATCTGCGTACTTAAATTTTGAGAAAGACCAGGCCCGATTGCTAAAACATCAAATTTATTAATAAATTCTTTTATTTTCTTAAAAGCAGTAAAATCTAAAGTTCCTTGTTCTGTTTCAGGCAAAGGCAAAGTCATTGCTTCTGTTAATTTTACCGCAAGGATACAATTTAAACTTTCGGGAATGCCTAAAGTTACCAACCCTGCTCCGCTGAGTAATGCCGCTTGCGAGCAAAGAAATGCCGCGCCGGTAAAACCTTTTGCTCCAGCTAAAACAAAAATATGCCCAAAATCCCCCTTGTAAGCATCATCTTTTCTAATTAGAAATTCTGTGTTAAATTCACACATCTTTTACAACCAAAATCGCTACTGCCTGCGCTAAACTCTGTGTATGAGACATACTTATTGTTAACTGCTCCGCAAACAACTTCCCAAAAAGAAATTTCATATTACCCTTGAGTATGACATACGGCCTACCGCGCTGATCATTAACTATTTCTACATTCTTAAAGTCAGCGCTGCTAAAACCAGTGCCAAATGCCTTAAAAACTGCCTCTTTTGCCGCAAAACGCGCGGATAAATGCTCAAAACAAAAACTACGGTGCAAAGAATAATCTATCTCCTGCTGAGTAAATATCCGCTTTAAAAATCCTTTACCCCATTTCTCTACCGCATTTTTGATTCTCTTAACTTCAATAATATCTGTACCGCAATTAATTTTCATTATTTTTAAATTAGATTCTCTATCCCCGCTAAAAAATTGCGGGCATCTGTCCTGCTATGCAGGGAATGACAAAAAAAATGGTGATGATAAAGCTGGTAGAATTACCCCACAATGTCATTCCCGCAATCTTTTAGCGGGAATCCACTTAGGCAAAATTCAATCTAACACAGCTTTTTTTTGTAACCATTTGCAATTAAACAACTTAAAAATGAAATTCCTACTATATCAAGTTAAAAAATTCCTTAGACACTAAATTTTGCTATGTGTTCTGGAAATAATTTCTTTCATCCGGCTCACTGCTTTATCCATACCCACAAGAACTGCCTGGGCAATTATAGAATGCCCAATATTTAACTCTTCTAAATCAGGAATCGCAAAAACTAACGCCCCCACATTCCAATAATTCAGGCCATGCCCGGCATTTACCCTTAAACCAATGTCACGTGCGAATTTAAAGCCATGCAGCAACGCATCAAGTTCTCTCTTAATATCTATACTATTTTTAGCATTAGCATATCTGCCTGTATGCAGTTCAATAAGTCCTGCACCTATTTTTTTTGCCGCTTTAATCTGGATTCTGTCAGGATCAATAAAAAGGCTTGTACAAATGCCATTAGTACCCAATTTACTAACAACTGCCTTAATCTGAGCATAATATGCAACCACATCCAGCCCGCCTTCAGTAGTAAGTTCTTCCCGTTTCTCAGGTACTAAAGTAGCCTGATCAGGCTTTATTTTACAAGCAATATCCACAATATCCTTAGCTATTGACATCTCCAAATTCAATTTAGTATGCACTGTGCCGCGCAAACGCTCAATATCCAGTTCATTCATATGCCTCCTATCCTCACGCAAGTGCGCAGTAATCCCATCAGCCCCTGCAAGTTCAGCAAGCACCGCGGCATCTACAGGAGAAGGCTCTAACGCGCGCCTTGCCTGTCTGAGAGTAGCGACATGATCTATATTTACTCCTAATAAAGGCATCTCAAATTCCTATCTCTTTTTTTATTTCATCCTTAATTAAATAAGCAAGCTTTTCAATTTTAGCTTTTGAACTGCCCTCTACCATAATTCTGACAAGCTTCTCTGTTCCTGAATAACGCATCACCAACCTGCCGTCTGTGCCTAATGCCTTTTCAACCTGCTTTATTTTTTTCCATACACCAGGCATTTGCTTAAAATCTTTTTTCTCTTTTATCTTTAAATTGCAAATTAATTGCGGATATTTTTTTAACCCTGAGATTAATCTGCTTACAGGCAATTGCTCATCCTGCATAATTTTTAAAATCTGCAAAGCAGTAAGCAAGCCATCACCAGTAGTCGCGTAATTTAAAAATATAATGTGTCCAGACTGCTCTCCGCCAAAAATCGCTTTATGCCTGATCATCTCGTTTAAAACAAATTTATCCCCTACTCCAGCACGCACAAGCTTAATCTTGAGACCATCTAAGAATCTTTCTAAGCCCAAATTAGTCATAGAAGTTCCAACTACTTTTTTCCCATCTAATTTATTCTTGCTTAATAAATATTTAGACACTAACGCCATAATATGATCACCATCTAAAACACACGCTTTTTCATCACTAAAAATAACTCTGTCTCCGTCACCATCAAAAGAAAAACCAATGTTACTGCCAGTTTTTTTAACCTGCTTGATTAAATTATCAGGATAAAGAGAACCGCACAGGTAATTAATATTAACCCCATCAGGATGATTATGCAATACACTTACCTTAGCGCCTAAATCAGAAAACAACTTGCCCGCGTAATGCGAAACAGCACCATTAGCGCAATCCGCGACAATTTTTACATTTTCTAAATTTAATCCGCGCACACACAATTTTAAATGGTCAAAATAACCTTTAGATGAAATCTGCTCCAACTTTAAATTACGTTTACGCGGTAAATTAATTTTTGTTTTACTTTTAAGCAAACCAAAAATTAATTTTTCTATCTGCTGTTCTTCTAATTCACTGAGTTTAAATCCATTATTTTTAAAAAATTTAATCCCATTATCAACCGCAGGATTATGCGACGCCGAAATGACAATCCCCAGATCAAACTTTAATTTATTCGTGAGAAAAGCTACACATGGAGTAGGCACAACACCAGCAGTTACCACTCTGATTTTATGCTCCAAAAGCCCCAAAGACAAATATTCTTCAATAACTTCTCCTGACTGCCTTGTATCACGCCCAATCACCACATTAAAACTTTTTTTTGTTTTAAAATCATTCTTCAGCCATTTACCAACAGCAAAACTTATATAATAAATCATCTTAACCGTTAATGGCCATTGGCCAAATTCCGCTCTTATTCCATCAGTGCCAAACAACTTATGATTATTCATATATTTTTATCTTTAATTTCAACCCTTGCAAGAGGCAAAGCTCCGGCAATTTCTATATCAGGCGGAAGTATACAGTTTACCACAGGGCTGTAAGCCTTGCCTGATTTTAGCCCAAAGACATTAACATACGCAACAATATCCCATCTTGTTAATTTCTCGATCTGCCTTTGGGGCCCTTTTACACGCAAATCCACAGTATCACTGTCTATATCCACAGAAAACATATTCTTGCCAAAAGCTGCACAATCCCCCATAACAAGAAGCTTTACATCTTCAATATCTTTATATGCTACAGGGCCGCCTTTTATTTCCCTCACAGTGTTATTAATATAAATCCAGGCCACAACAGCCAAAAACAAGCTGAAAATTTTAATAGAAATATTTTTCCGAATAATTTGATTAAAACTCATTATTTTTTTTGTCTCCATTTATAAAAAACTCTTTTTTTCTTTTGCTCCTGCTGCTGCAATATATTTTTTAACACAAACCTAAAATCTTTGCCTTCAAAATCACGAATAAGTTTGCCTGCCTGAGCAATTGAAATTTTCCCTGTTTCCTCTGAAACTACCACCACTACCGCATCTGTATCTTCACTCAAACCCAATGCAGCGCGATGGCGTGTACCAAATGAACGTTCTAAATCGTCATTCTGTGTTAAAGGGAAAAGACATCCAGCAGCCACAACTCGGCCTGAGCCCACGATTACGCCTCCGTCATGCAAAGGGCCAAGCGGAGCAAAAATAGTATTTACCAGCTCAGGAGTAACCACCCCTTCAAGCCTCACCCCAGTTTCAACATATGTTTTCAATCCCACACTGCGCTCAAAAGCAATTAAAGCGCCAATACGCTTTTGTGCCAGAGTAACTATAGATTGACTGACACTACTTACCACACCTTCTTCAATTACCGGAGAAAAAATATCAAACAAATAATTCTGACCTATTTTGCTCAAACCCCTGCGAATTTCAGGCTGAAAAAGAATTAAAAATCCAATTACAGATATAGTAAACAATTTTGTCAGTATCCAATGAACAACCTCAAAATTAAAAATATCTGTAGCGCAAAAAAGAATAATTAAAACAACAACACCGCGTAAAAGAGGCACAACTCTTGTGCCTCTGATAAAAAGCATAAATTTATACAGCAATCCCCAAATAATAAAAATTTCAAAAACTATTTTTAAACCTGCGATTATAGTCTCATCCATAACATTTTTCCTAATAAAATTAAAAACAGGGTTCAGGAAACAGAAGTCAGCGTCAATTTTCTTCTGTATCCTGTTTTAAATTAGATTCCCTGCAAGCAGTGAATCTATATTCAGGATACAACCTAACTCAACTTCTTTAAATACAGTCACCAAGCGCATCAATCATTAAAACAACCTGCCGCATTTGCGCTACATTATGCACTCTTACAATATCAGCTCCATTTAGTATTACAGCCGCGACACTTGCGGCCGTACCGAAATCTCTTTCTTTTACTGGCAGGTTAAGCACATTGCCAATAAATGATTTACGCGAAACTCCAAGTAATAATGGAGAATTTAAACCACTAAAGTCCGCTAAAAATTTTATAATTCGCAAATTATGCGCTGTTGTTTTGCCAAAGCCTATGCCTGGATCAAGCATAATACTCTGTTCACAAATTCCGCAGCTAAGCGCGCGCTGTTTAGCTGCAGACAAAAAACTAATTATTTCAGTAATTAAATTACTGTACTCAGGGCAATCCTGCATCGTGCGCGGAGCGCCTTTTAAATGCATTAGCACAACACCAGCCTTGTATTCTTTGATCAAACCGCCCAAACTATGATCATTGCGCAAAGCAAAAATATCATTAATAATACTTGCCCCAAAATCAAGGCAGTATCTTGCGACCTCAATACTTGAGGTATCAATAGACAGAGGAATTTTTAATTTTTTACAAAGAACTTTAACAATGCTTCCAATCCGCTTAATCTGCTCATCTGCACTCACAGCACTTGCTCCAGGACGTGAGGATTCCGCGCCAATATCTATAATATCAGCTCCCTGACCTTCCATCTCCAGAGCCCGCTCAATTGCTGAGTTATGATTAAAATACTTGCCTCCGTCACTAAAAGAATCCGGCGTAACATTTAAAATACCCATAATACAGGTATGTGTTAAATCAAGCTTATATCTACCGCATCTAACAAATAATTTTTTTGTATTTTTAGAAGACAGGGCTTGCCCTGTCCCTGATTTATTGATAATCATGTCAAAATCGCATTGTTAAATTAAATTCCCGCAGGAGTTTATCATCGCAAGAACACCCTATTATCAATCCTGCCGCATTTGTGGTCATTCCTCTTTTTTTTGTCATTTTATCTAATGCATTTGTATCGGACAGGGCATACCCTGTCAGTCTGTCAGTAAAGCATAAATTATACTCAAACGTAATAG
>QNCH01000070.1 GCA_003645745.1 Candidatus Omnitrophota bacterium | reverse complement strand
CCCTTAAGCAAAAGTATTTATACTTTGCAAATCATTTAAAGTAAAAGAATAAAGCATCTGTTTGGCTAAATCAGCATCAGTTTCTACAAAACAAACGACTCTCCCTAAACAATATCCTGTAGATTTAAAAAAATTAGGTAAGCAATGGGCCTGTTTTTCCAGATAATCTTTAACAAAATTATCCTTAACAATAAACTCTAAATTTATAACCTCCCGGCAAACACTTAAAATAATCCTTATTTTACCAATCTTAGGCATTTGCAATAAAAAGACTATTTTAATTTGTTTTTCTGAGCTATTAATATTTTTCTTTTCAGAATATATCTTTAATTCACAATCTTTATTGCCCTGTAAAAGCCATTGCGCGTACCAAAAATTAAGCAGATCATTTAGTTTTAAATTAAAATAATGCTGTGCTTCTAAATTTTTCAACAAATCATTGAAAAGATTTTGCACGGCAAATAATTTTGCGCGCGTAGAGACATTCTGTTCTTTTGAAAATACAAAAATATTTTCTTTTAATATTTGTTGATTTTGGCCGGAAATTAATTGTTGTATCTGGTTAATAGATATTGCAGGATCGTGTTTTACTAACACCATTTTATCTATTGCCAAACAAATTTTTTCTACCTCTGGGGTACAATTAGACAGAGGGATAAGAAGAGCTTGTAAATTAACTAAACTCCTGCTTATGCTGGGAACAATAGAGCAATAAAGCAATAAATCAGAAAATTCATTTGTTCCTGGAACAGGATTAAATATTTGTTTAGATTCGTCAAATATCAATTTAAAAATTAGTTTAGGGCTGAATTGAATTACTTTGCCCTGGATAGTACCTTTACGCAATTTATTCGCAGAAGAAGCAACTACATTATAACCTCTAAGGTTAAGCAAATATTTATTCAAGCCAAAATCAGCAATAACCCTTCCTTTAAGGATATCTCCAGCATTTAAATCTTTCACAAAACTGGAAAAATCTTTTTTTGAAACAGTTAAAACTAACTGCTTGTTTGTAGTAACCTTGTTTAAAGCGCGCATTTTAACATATACTCAGCTGCAAAATATGGGGAGAATTAAAATATGTAAGGACAGGTCGTGACCTGTCCGTTTGTTATGATTATTTATTTTTTCATTTTGTTCTAAAGCTTATTTTTTAAATTAAAAATCAGTTCTACCTTACCTTTTGCCATTTTCATTTCCTTAGCTATTGCGTCAATACTTAAACCCTGGTCATATAATTTGAATACTCTGCTGAATTTAGTATTAAAAACATTTTTACGCAGATTAGGGGTCAATTCCTGCTGGCGATTATTTAACGCGTTGTTTAAATCTTTAATTTTCCAATCCGCTTCTTTGATCAATAAATTAACTGCTTCTTCTTTATCCGTAATTTTTTGCAAGATATGCTCAGAAGTTAATTTTAACTCATCAATTAATGTTGTAATCTGCACCTCTAAATTTTTAATATCCATATCTCTTAGCTGGTTTAATTTATAAATATCCTGAACATCAACTTTAGGCCGCAAGCCTGCTTTCAATTCGCTTTGCGTGCCAAAACTCCTGCGCATAATAAAATAAAAACACACGATTAACACTAAACTGCACAAAATAATTGCCGCAAAATAAATCACAGGTTCCATTTTTTTACCTAACTTTCCATTACTCTTTACATTACTGCCAGCCTGTTCATTAATGCCTGAGGAATGCGATTTAAAGGCAAAATCTTTTCTACTGCCCCAGCTTTAATGGCTTCTTTCGGCATACCAAAAACAACACAACTCTGTTCATCCTGGGCAATAGTAAATGCCCCGCTCTCTTTTAATTGCAGCATACCAAATGCCCCGTCATTGCCCATACCAGTCAAAATTACGCCAATAGCATTTTTACCAGCACATTTTGCCACAGAATTAAATAAAACTTCCACTGAAGGCCTTTGCCGACAAATTAAAGGCCCTTGTTTAACTTCAATATAGTATCTTGCCCCGCTGCGGCGCAAAAGCATATGATAATTGCCGCGCGCGATAAATACAAGGCCGGGCCGCACAGTATCGCCATTTTTCCCTTCTCTAACTTCAACCTGACTTATTTTATCTAAACTATCTGCAAATGACTGGGTAAAATTTTCAGGCATATGCTGAGTAACAACTGTACCTGGAAAATTAGGCGGCAAAACAGCAATGATACTTCTTAAAGCTTCCGTGCCTCCTGTTGAGGCTCCAATAGCCACAATTTTATCTGTTGTTTTAAGCATAGATGTCATTTTTAAAGGAACAGGCGCGGCTATTTTTTTATTTTTTAGGGCATTAGCATTAAAACGATATTTTACCGCATCTGCAGCTTTAATTTTATCAACAAGTAAAATAATCATTTCTTTCAACTTATAAGAAAGGTCTATTTCAGGCTTATGCATTACTTCCACAGCGCCTAATTCTAAAGCTTTTAAGGCGGTTTCACATCCAGAAGGAGTTAAAGAACTCAAAATTATCACCGGCATAGGATGATAAACCATTAATTTCTGTAAAAAAGTAATGCCATCCATACGCGGCATTTCCACATCCAGAGTAATCACATCAGGTTTTAAACGCACAATTTTATCTCTCGCAATATAAGGGTCAGGTGCTGTTCCAATAATTTCAATCAAAGCATCTTTAGACAGCTCCCTTGACAAAATATTTCGAACTACCGGAGAATCATCAACAATTAATACTTTTATTTTTTTCATCATATTTACAAGATTATCCTAAAAATAACTATTCCTTTACCCTCTATACTCAAACGCAAGTAGATTGGAACGTTCTGATTGAGTCAAACCGCAAGCGCAGCTTGCTGCGCCTAAAAATTTACGAATGAAGAACGTTTCAAGATGCAGTGCAGGGGAATGTCATAAAATTACAAACCAATTACGTTTGAGTATATATACTCTCTTCTCCACCCTCCACGCTAAACTCTATCATCCTGCCCAATCAAATGCTCAGGTGCCCAATCTGTAGAGCGTACTTTTTTTGTTTTAATTACAATCACATCACCTGAAAAAGTATCAAACATAACTTTGCGGCCAATTATCCCTCCTGTATCGCAGGAAACTATAGCAATGCCGAATTTATCTAATATTTTTTTGATTACGCGAATAACTTGATTTGCGCGCTTAGCAGAAAACCCGAGAAAATTTCCTCCGCCTAAAACCTGCGCTTCCATATTACGCGGAACTGATTTCAAAGCAAGCATTTTATTAATCATCATCGGCAGAGCAACATCAGCCTGATAATTAGTTTTTTCCTTTTGTTTCTGTTTTTTGGGAAAAATACAATGCGCCATACCTCCACTATGTTTTATTTTATCCCAAATAACTATAATAATCCCATTACCGCAAACAGAACAGAATAATGTTGGCTTATCGTTTACTGCAATGTAACCTGGATCTAAAAAATATTCATATCTCTGTGATGTATTCCGCATATAAATTCAACAGCCCTGTTTTTTAAACACTGCGTTGGTTACACTTTTAAAATCAACTCCAGCGCCAAGCAAACTTTCAGAATGTCCGATAAAAAGATACCCATCATTTTCTAAGTAATGGTAAAATTTTTTTACTAATTCATTCTGTGTTTTTTTATCAAAATAAATCATTACATTACGACAAAAAATTATATCAAACTTTCTCTTAAAAGGAAAACTTCGACGCATTAAATTTAATCTGCGAAACACAACTAAATCACGCAAAATATTTTTTGCCTTCAAAATTTTTTGTCTGCCATTATATCCCTGATCAAAATATTTGCTTTGCAATTGCAGAGGAATGCCTTTTACCTTTTCATAACCATAAACTCCTTGCTGCGCGGATAATAAAACTTTAGTAGAAATATCAGTAGCTAACAATTTAACATCCCATGCCAGGATATTTTTAAAATATTCTAACAAGCAGATCAATATTGTATATGGCTCTTCACCTGTTGAGCTTGCTGCTGACCATATGCGAATTTTATTAGAACCAATTTTCTTTTTATTTTGTACTATAGCAGGAAATACATATTTATTCAGATAATCAAAATGATTTTTCTCACGAAAAAAAGAAGTTACATTTGTAGAAACTACATTCAATAATTCCACAAACTCATCTTTAGCTGTACCGCTTAAAAGATAATCATAATATTGACGGTATGAATCAAATTTATAATATTTAACACGTTTCATTAACCTTGCTTTAAGTAATTCTTTTTTATTTGAGCCAAGGTTTATTCCGCTAAATTTATAAATAAGGGCTGAAAACAATTTATACTCCTGCTCCGACAATTCCATATCCAGATATGATGTAACAACCGCCATATTTAATCCTAAATTATATACTCAACGTGTCCATAAATTGTGTCTTTGGCATCTCGTATTCAAGCAGCCTTTGGCCGATTCCCTATTTATGACTACACTATACTCAAACGCAATTAATTTGCAATTTCAGAACGTCCCCCTGCACTGCATCTTGAAAAGTTCTTCATTCGTAAATCCTCAACGCAACAAGTTGCGCCTGTGGTTTGACTTAATCAGAACATTCCAATCTACAGCACATGAAAACGCCTGAATTTTGCAAACTAATTGCGTTTGAGTATAATTATTTAGCTAACTCTTCTTTAGTTTTTTTCTGCACCCAGACTTTTGATGCTGCTTTAATTTTATTAATTAAAGCTGACCGCACAACATCCATCCCATTATACAATTCCAAATCTTCTTTATCAATAACATCAACCGCTCCAATACGCTGCGCTTGTTCCCGCAATTTGCTGCCCTTTTGAGCAACTGTGCTGATAATAATTACTGGTTTTGGTTTGTATAGAAATAACTTCTTTAAAAAAGTTATACCATCCATCTTTGGCATAATAATATCCAGACAAAGAACATCAGGATCTTTTTCCAACATTATTTCTCTGGCAACATAAGGATTTTCCGCCTGCCCAACAACCTCTATTTGAGGATCTATGGAGATTGCTTCAGTAATAATTGAACGAATAAGCGCGGAATCATCTACTATTAAAACTTTTATTCTGCGTTTTGCCAGATCCATTCTTTTCTGCTCAATAGCCCTGCTTTGAATAGACTTTTCAATTTTCTTAACAATTATCTCTCCATTCCAATTTTTAAAATAAACTTTTCTCCCCAAAATACCGCCAATATCTTTATGTGTAATTTTTATTCTGTATTCCTCAAGAATTTGTTTTGCCAAAATAATATTTTTCGCGCCTATACCAGCGCCTATACTCAAATGTCCGGTAACATTGCCTCCACCTAAAACAAATGCTTCTAAATTCTGCGTGTTCTGATCAAAAGAAAGCATTTTCTGAATTAAAATCTTACTGGAATAATCCCCATGTTTGCCTGAAGCAACTGTGCCTAACGGAGGATGCGACAGCATAAAATGATTCATTCCGCCGAAACATTGTTTACGATTAAATAAACATATAGCTACACATGAACCTAATAAAGTATCAATTTCCACAGGTTCCCGGGAAACAAATAATTCTCCAGGCAATAAAAAAATCTTTTTATCCATAATTCTTACTCCTATTATCAATATACTCAAACGTAATTAGTTTGCAATTTTATGACGTTTCCCTGCATCGCGGTTCTGATTGAGCCAAACAAATTGCATTTGAGTATACGTTTGAGTATATATCTTTTATAAAATTGCGAAACAGTGAAAAGTTTTACCACTCCATCACTGCCCTATTGTTTAAATCTACGCGGTAGAGAAATTAAAATATTTGTACCTTGCCTATCAACAGAAGATATATTAATCGTGCCTTGCGCTTTTTCTATAAGATTTAAAACTACATCCATTCCCACTCCGCGTCCTGAAACATCAGTTATCTGCTTAGCTGTAGTTACCCCAGGAGCAAACAAAAGTTTAACCGCGTCACTGTCAGTCATCAGATCTCTTTGCTCTATAGTAATTTTTCCACTTTTATACGCGTTTGTACGTAATGCCTGAAAATCTATGCCCTTGCCGTCATCTTCAACAGCAACAAATAAATTGTTCTCATCTTCAGATATAGAAATCTTAATTCTTCCCTGTTCAGGCTTACCCTGGGCTAAACGCTCACCAGACATTTCTATGCCATGATCAATACAATTACGTACAATATGGATTAAAACATTTTCTAAAATTTCCATATTCGCCCTTTCCACAAGAGTGTTTAAGCATTCTGTTTCAATGCAAACATTTTTGTCACAAGACTGTGCTAAAGAGCAGACTAACTTTTCTATTTTTTTCAAAAGTAGATCAGGAGAGACTAATTTAATTTTAACCAACATCTGAAAAAGATCCTGACGCGCGAAACTCAAAATATTTAATGCCTGATGCATTTTTAAACGAAGCCCTGAATCTGCATTTTGCTGATTTAAAATATCCCTGACTCCAAAAAATAATTTTTCTGCCTCATCTATTCCTTGTACAGATTTAAGCAGTTCATCGATAGATTCTTCTTTAATACGAAAAGTAGGCTCTATTTTAAACACACGCAAAGCAGAAGGCTTAGCAGGTGCTTGCTGAACTGTTTGTTTCGCAATACCCTGCAACGCATTTTGAAAACTTTCAGCCAACAAATTATATAAAAAATCATCTATAGTGCCATCATCACTCACAAGCAATTCAAAATCAGAAATCATTTTCTCTAAAGCACAAACACTTTGCTCCTTTGCGTTTGCTCTAAAAATATTTGATAGACAAAGCACATTCTGCATAAAATTATCTGTATCTGCTGTCTCACCTTTACTTGATTTTATTTTATCTAAAAATGCACGAATAATAAAAACATTTCGAGTAACATCAAGCTTATCGCAAAAATAACGCACATTATCTGTTGACCTTAAGCTAACTTTGTCCTGCTTCTGGACAAAATAGAAACCTGAAAGTTTATCTTCCAATAAAGAAATAAACTCATCCTCACAGGTTTTAAGAGGTTGACTGCTCTCTGTAGTTTTTAATAATTCAATCCTATCAGCAATAAACCCAGAACCTTTCCACAACAATGTCAGCAAAGGTTTATCCTGGCGAATACAACCATCCCTTATAGCAGCAAGCACATCTTCCAATTTATGAGAAATCTGTTTAATTGCTGTTAGCCCAAGCATTGCAGCACCGCCTTTAAGCGTATGATAAATACGGAAAAGCGAATTCAAAGCATTCCGGTCATCTAACGATGCTTCTAAAATTATTGCCTGTTCATGCGCATTTCTCAGCATTTCCTCGCCCTGCGCAATAAAATCTTCTAAAAACTTAGATATATTTTCCATAAGTAACAAATTTAAAAAAAATTCCTTATATACTCAAACGTAATTGGTTTGCAATTTTATGACATCCACCTCACGCCGCATTTTGAAACGTTCTTCAATCGCCAAACCTCAACGCAGCGCGCTGCACCTGCGGTTGAACGTTCCAATATAGGGCACAGGGGAAACGCCTAAATTTTACAAACCGATTACGTTTGAGTATATATTAAATTAACATGAGACTTGCTGAGATTTAGGATAAGATATGCAATCTTCCACAAT
>QNCH01000069.1 GCA_003645745.1 Candidatus Omnitrophota bacterium | reverse complement strand
TTTAGGAAAAACTTTTTGTTCTTCTTTAATCTTTTTTTGCTTTAATTCAAATATCCGCTGATTAATGTTCTCCATTGCCCGTGCGCGTACATTTTGCATCCACGAATCAGTTTGAAAACCAGTATGTTCACGCAACTGGCCAGCTTTTTGCCAGGCAATAAATTCAGACTTAGCCTGCGAATTATATAACTCTATTGCGGTAGAAAGCTCTTGATCTTTTTCAGCCTGAACCTTCTGAATTTCCTTAAGCGCTTTCTGCCTGATCAAATTCTGCTTTTGCGCGATTGCGTTTTCAACTTCTATTTGCTGAACATAGCTTTCGGCCTGATTACTCAAAACCTGTTTTTTCAAATGCAAAATTTCTTTTTTATCAGGATTTAACGGATTACTAATAATTATCGGAATATCTAATTTAGCATACGGCCCACCGCCTAAAAGCATTGCGTCTAAATCCCAGCCTATCGCAACTTTATTTACCTCTAATTTACGAAACACCTTACCTGTATGATATTTTATCTTCTGCCACCAGCTTAATTCTCCTACATTAACCATTACCTGGAGAGGCTCTAAATCAGAAAACCATATTCTTACTGCTGCGTCAACCTGAGTTCTTAAACTAAAAGTATCACCAAACTCAGGGATCTTAAGCATTATTTCTGTCATCTTTTGGCCGTCTCCGCCAATAATCTTTAGAAACTCTGATTTAGCGCGCTGTAAATTAAAATTCGCGTCAGCATAATTCTTTTTTTGCTCTTTACGCAGCTCGCCGCTAACACTATTACGCACTTTCTTTTTCATCTCTAATGCTGCGTCTCTATTCCATTTTGTATGCACAAGGTTAATATAAGCATTAATAACTTTCCTGCAACGTTCCGCATAAATTTTATTTAATTGATCAAGTTTGCGCTCAATATCCAAAAGCGCAGCAGCTAAATCTTGTTCATCTAATTTATCTCCCTTTTCAAGCCCCAAACTAATCCCAATGTCCGGGCTGGCATAACCAAAAACCTTTTTAATCTGAGAATTTAATTGGGCATTATCAATAGAAACACCAAAATGTCCTTCTAAAAATAAATTCACCTGATTCGTAGTTTTAAAAAGCTCTTTAACTATTTCTGATTTTAACTGCTGGTTTTGAAAATTTTCTAAAGCTAAAGGTAGAACAGAAACTAAAGGCTGTTTGCTTTTACCTAATTTTCTCAGCCTGTTTTGCTCTTTGTTAAAAATAGATTCAGCTTCTTCATTTGACATTATCCCATCTAATGCTATTTTTTTGCTTAATAATTGATTTGCTTCTATATACGGATAAGCCTTGCTGTCTCCATAATTTTTATTTACACCAAATGTAAAATTTACATTACCAACTTTTTTGGCAACAGAAACAGTAGCCGCAGTATCTCCATCAGAAGAACTTATTTGTGTTTTAATATCCCAATCCCGCGGCAAATCTACATCTACCTGTCCGCTATACTCGCTTATCTTACCCAGTTTAGCGCCTGCTCCTAAATCTATAGTTGTGCTTTTAATTTGCAATGTTTTAATTAAATTAATGCCTGCAGCAAGCCCCGCCTGATCATCTTGAGAACTATTTTCATTCTCAAGGAAAAATTCCAGATTAAACGCGTCTTTAGTATTAAATACGCCTGAGATATCAAGGTTAGCGGTTAATTTTTGTAAAAAATAACTCATATCTTTTGTTTTACCATTATAAGTATGAGTCTCTAGTACCTCTTTAGATATCGGGTCAATAAATTCCCATTTTGCATCCGCCTCACGCGGGTCAGCTCCATATAAATATCTAAGTTCAGCTTTAATTTCTGTAGGAATTGGAACAGAATAAAATTTATAGCCTGATTTTAAACATCCGCCAAAACTGGAAAGATCATTTTCTATTGCATTAAGCTTATCTACCGGGATATCGCCAAAACCAGCAAATCCGACAAATGCCCGATAATTTCCATTTTTATCCTTTGACAATAAAATACCGAATTCTTCAAAAATAAATAATCTTATCTTTTCTTCCCTGCCTTTTTGAGTGTCACTAATATAGGCGAGCTGGCCAGGCCAAATTGGTTTATAAATATCAAATACCACTACATTTTTTAGAGGCCTATCTTGAGATAAAGTCTCAAGCTTAATTCCAGCGCCAAAAGCGCCTCCAGCAGGTTCATTATTATGCCTTTTCAGCCCATAAACAAAAGCATTTACTGTTGTTGTATCACCAAAAAGCTTAATTAAATTGCCTGCTTCAAGATACATTTCTTCCCACTCGCCATATCCAGCGTGTGTAACAAAATAAATGTCATTGTTTCCATACATAGGCTTAAATTGCAGGTCAGTCAGCCCTAACTGCTTTAAAGCATCAGAAGAAAGATTCAACGCTTTTTGCTTAATATTCGCTTTTTCTTTTGTACTTCCTTCTATATTTTTCAATAAGTTATCAATAAACGCGGTAAATACAGGTTTTGACACTACAGCAGTGCCATTATCAAGAGTTAACGCAAAATCCTGTTCAGAAATAACCTCTTTATTTTCCCTCAATAATTGTTCTAGTTCAAATGCTGCTTTTTTAACCTGTTTATCTGCTTCAATTAATGGAGCTCTCTGGATTAAAAACTCCTGCGTTTGGTCAATAATTCCACTTAATTGCGCGCCGATTTTTTTCATTACCCCATGATTGCGCGGATTTAATTTTTCCAGCCAGGTTTGCGCTTTATCTATACGTTTTGTAACATCTTTAAGCGCTTTTTCCACTTCCTCAGCCTGTTTTTTTAACTCCTCAAGAGACTGCTGATAAAGCGGCTCTAAATTACGCAAATTATCTTCTGTGTTCGCGTAATTGATGTCTAAGTCCTGCTGCGCGTCTATCCGCGTTTTTTCCAGCCAGGCCTTTTTTGCGTTTGCGGAAATTCCTGACAATTCATAAAATTTTTGTTCTTTACCAAGAATGTCAATTGACTTTCGTGCTATATTCTGTTTATCTGCAATTGTTTTGTTACTTTTAAGATATTTTTTAATGTCCCCGATATATTTAATTTCATCTGTGCCAAAAAATAAGCCGTAGATAAGAGTTTCTTTTTCTAATTTATAAGCTTTTTCTAAAAGATCATGTGTTTCAAGGCTTCTTATATATATTGCAAAATTTTCATTTGCGTCTTTTATCCATATTGCGCGTATAGCTTTTTCCTTTTCTAAATAAGCAATAAAATCTTTATCTTGATTGTCTATAGGTTTTGTTTTTTCCTTGTGTAACTGTTCTTCAATATATACCAGTTGTTTTTCTGCTTTAATTTGATTTTCTTCTACTTTAAGTTTAGCTTCTTTTATCTTTTCAATGCGGCGCGGCACAGAAAAAGGAATGCCGGTAAAACCAAAAGGATTATCCGGATCATTTTTGTCTAATGTATCTGTATTATCAGGATCTAAATACTGGTTTACCTTTGCAAGCCTTTCTGCCATTTTTATCTGCTGGTTTTGCCAGTCTTTAATTCCATTATCTAAACGTATATCCTGATAATCCAGCATTGCTTTTAAAAGAATTTTTGTATGCAAATAATAATTCTTTTCCGCTGTAACCCTTTTTATTTTTCTATGTATAATCGTATCTGCCGGCTCTTTACTGCCATTATGAACAGCCAGATCCTTTTTTAAATCATTGATTACAATTTTACCAACACTGATTTTCTTTTTTAAATTTTCTATTTGTAGAATTAATAGTTGTTTTTCCTGATCTTTTAAATCAGAAGATTCTAATTTTTGAGCTAAATTCGACAAATACTCTTTAGCCGCGTTAATCTCCTTTGTCCAATAGCTCATTCCAGCATTAATTTCCCCCTTTGTAGGGATAAACGGGTCAATTCCGCCAAAATCGTAATTATCTAAAAACCACTGCAATCTGGTTATTGCTTTTTGTGCTGTAATCAGATTTTCTTGATTTGCATCTATGTCAGTTTGCGTTACAATACCAAGAAGAGAATTAATGCTTTCGTCTTTCAAATTTTTTAAAGCATTGCTCCAGTCTGTTTCAGCTTGAGACAAAAATTTTAATTTATTTTGAGCATAGCTGATATCATCCTGCGCTTTTTCAATTAAATCAGTTAAGTCCTCAATTCCTGCCTGAATAATCCCTTGATTAACTTCTATTTCGTTTAAGCCTTGCTCAATACCTGAGAGCTGATCATTTAAAGTCTCAATTCCTTTTATAATAAATTCTTTTTTGCTGAGCTGATAAGCTTGGTCTTTGTCCAATAATTTTAACTGCCATGATATTTCTAAAACTGAGTTAAAATCTAATACATTTTTTTTCAAGCTAAGATAATTTTCCGTATCTTTTTTCCATAAATCAAGTTTCGCTAATTCCTGAGCATACGCGTCACGAGCTTGCACTAATTCTGTATATTTCTGCAAAGCGCTTCGTAACTCATTTCTTAGTTTTAAAGCCTCATACTTTTGTTTATTAACTTCTTCAGGTATATCCGCGGTTAAATCACTTACACTGTCATCTTGCGGCAAATTATCCTGCGTGTTAAACTGTGCTAATTCAGCTAATAATGGGTTCAGAGCAGGCTTAAACATTGAAGCATCTTTTTGTTGGCTATACTGATTCAGAGATTCATTTTTAAACTCCACTGATTTTTCAGGTTTTACTTGTTTTTTTTGCTCTGCTATTTCTTGTTTTTCCATTAACCGCACGTCTTTATGGCCTGACGCAGCAGGCAGCACAACCTGATCAAAAGCCAGCTTGATCACCTGCCCAGGATAAATCCAGACGATGCTTAAATTTCCTGATTGTGTAACCTTAATCTGTTTTAAACCTGTTTGGGGATGAGTACTGGCAAATTGATTATGCAAATTAACCACATTTGCCCACTGAAAAGGGTCATGCCCCAATTTTATTAAAACAGACCAGAGAGTATCACCCTTTTTTACTCTGTAATCTTTTGGCTGCGCTTTTGCTTGTGCGGATAAATCACTTTCTTGCTTAACCAAAGACGCTGCAGCCGGATTAATTTTTACTTCTGTTGCTGCCGGAGGAGGATTAAGAGAAACAGGTACTTGCAGACCAGCTGGAATAATATTTTCTAATGTTTGCGGATGCAAAGAAGCATTTGCTTGTATAGGAAATATCCACGAGAATAATTTTGCTATGTTTTTAAAAGTGAAATTCGCGAAAAATGTTTTTTCATTCTGACTTTTTTCTTTATCCTGATTTTTCTGTTCCTCTGTCTCTGTTACTCCAGCAATTTGCACAGGCTGCGCAGGCGCTTTCTTTGCCTTTGCTAATAATTGTTCTAATTGATCAATATCTAGTTTTGCTAAATTTATCTCTCCAAGTTTTTGCAGTTCTGTTTTAAAATCTTCTAACTTTTGTTTTGCCTGTGCTAATATTTGGTAATTAATGTTTGTCCCAGACATCCCTGACATACCGTCTGAACCTGTTGGCATTGACATTGAATCCATTAATTCTGTCAACATTATTTGCTCTTCAAATTGCGCGAGTTTTAGAGCCATTTCTAATTTTGCTAAAATATTTTCTTTTTTCTCTTTTGCATTGTTTTCTAAATCATCAATAAATTTTTGAGCGTATTTAAGATCAATGTGTTCTAAACTATATTGCGCGAACATATGCTCGTAATAGAAAATATATGCTGGATAGATTAATTTCTTTAATTCCGCTTTTTGTTTAGAATCTTCAAGAATATTTAAATTTTCTTAACCATTTTTTAAATTAATCGCGAATTCTTTAAATTTTTCCGCGTTTATCTGTTTAATAATTTGCCTATCCTGAGCGCTTAATTTTACTTTTAACTCGCCTTGAGTAACTTTGGCTAACAGATTATTCATCTCTGTAATTTGCTTGTTTAAACCCTTCTGCTGAGCCAAAGCCTGTTCCTTTTCCTGCTCCTGTTTGGGAATTTCTAATTTACTTAACTCTGTTTCTAATTTATTAATTTCCTGAGTACACCATTTCTGGATAGGACTCATCTCTGTTGACAATAAGCTGACTTCAGCATCAGGCTTTAGATCATTTAACTTTTGAGTTAATGTTTCTAATATCTGCATCTGATTACGTGTATCAGTAAATCTCCTCTGCAATTGCTGCACATAATCATCAGACTTTTGCATGTTAAGCGTTTTTGCAAGCACTTGTTGAAATGCTAATTGTTTTAGTTCATCTTGAGAAAGCTTAAGATTTTGTTGTTTTAATTCTAATAGTTTTTCTTCAATTTCAGCGGTAAATACATCATAAGCAGCATAAGCTGTATTTGTCACATTAGCGTCATTGCCGGCAAAATGCGCGGTTGTTTGCTGCACACGAAAGGTATTTCCTATTCCAGGAAGATTAATTACTTCCGCCTGAGATTCCCCTGGCTTAAAAAAATCCAGGCTTGTTGGGATAAAAAATGTTAACGCTGCGTAAGCAAAATTTGCCAGGGCTTTCTTGCCTTTTGACTGTGCTTCATTTTTCGGCATAAAAAGAAGAGACCGAACCCATAACCAAAAGCCAGGTTTAGATTCCTGCGGCTGATGCGGCAATTCTTTGCCTTTAAAAAATTTGGCTAATCGCTGCCTAATCTCAGACGAATCAAATTGCGCGGATGAATTTTCTCTAGTTTTTTGCTCTTCCGCGTTCAACTCAGCAGCCCTTTGCGCAACCTTAGAATTAGACTCTTCATTTTGTTTCATTAAAGGATTAACCAAACTGCCGAACACAAACTCGCTTGTATCAGAAAGTATTTGCTCAAATAACTCTTTAGCATTTTCGCCTAATATACGTAAAGCCCCTGCTTCATCTTTTTGCCATCCTGTAGACAGGTTATACATATTAGTTTTCTGTGTTTCTACATCTTCTCTGAATTCCATCCACTGTTTGAGCACATACTTAACCAAATGCTCCCTTAACTGCTGATTAAAATCAGAATTTTGCATTTGATAAACCTGTAAGCTTTGGATTAACAGCTCACATTGTTCTAAACTTAGATGTCCTTTAAGTAAGAAAAAGAGTTTGTCTTTATCTAATAAATTCCCTTGTTTAAAACTATCAATAATTTCATAAAATAAAGCCTCAAATTTTCCTAACATTGCGTAATACGCGTCCTGCGTTTCCTGCTGTTTCCCTAAATTCTGGGAGAAAGAATGGCGAACGCGTAAAATTATTTTTTCTAAATCTGATACATCTTTAACCTGCATACCTGTATCAGGCACTTTGCGTTTTATTTTTTGCTGCTGCTTAGGATTAAGTCTTTTAAAAAAGTCATCTTCAGCGCTTAAATAAAATTGGGTAGAGCCAGGCTCTCCCTGCCTGCCTGATCTGCCGCGCAGCTGGCCTTCAAGCCTCTGGTTTAAGGGTTTTTCTGTGCCAATAACCCGCAACCCATTCACGCATTTAGCAAAATTTGATAATTTAATGTCTGTGCCTCTGCCTGCCATTGTCGCAATAGTGATTGCGCCTCTTATGCCTGCTAATTGCACAATTTGTTCTTCAATCTCTGAAGAAAGCGCTTCTAAAATAAATATAGGAGTAATCGGGATAATCGGGCTGTTAAAGCCATGGTATTGATCAGATATCTCATTCAAAGCAGATTTTAATTCTGATTTTTGCA
>QNCH01000068.1 GCA_003645745.1 Candidatus Omnitrophota bacterium | reverse complement strand
CAAGTTTTGCCTGAATTAAAAAAAGGAGACTGCCTTTTTCTTGAAAAACTTGTCCCAACACAGCATTTCACGCGGCCTCCAGCACGGTATTCGGAAGGGTCGTTAGTTAAAATTTTAGAGGAGAAGGGGGTTGGCAGGCCGAGTACTTATGCCCCAATTATTAATACTTTAACGTTGCGTAATTATGTGCGCAGGGAAAAAGGCTCTTTAATTTGTACAGAGTTGGGTTTTAAAGTGGTTGACTTTTTGGTGGAATATTTCCCCAATATTATGAACGTCGCGTTTACCGCGGCAATGGAAGCGGATTTAGATAAAATTGAAGCTGGAAATTTAGAATGGGTGGATGTTTTAAGAAAGTTTTATACTTCTTTTAAGGAAAAAGTGTCCTTTGCGCAGGAAAAGTTGACAAAAGATGTTATTGAAACAGATCAAATCTGTCAGTTATGCGGAAAGCCAATGCTGATTAAGTGGTCGCGTCGCGGAAAATTTTTAGGATGTTCAGGTTTCCCTGAGTGCAAAAATGCCAGGCCAATATCAACTGGTGTAAAATGCCCTAATCCTGGATGTAATGGTGAGTTAGTTTTGCGAAGGTCTGCAAGAGGCCTGCAGTTTTATGGCTGTACTGAGTATCCAAAGTGTACCTACATTAACCGTAATTTGCCAGAGGAAGGGGAGGTGGGGGGCAAATCTTGACATTTATACTCAAACGTAATAGGTTTGCAATTTTATGACGTTCCCCCCTGCACTGCATCTTGAAACGTTCTTCAAGCTACAGCACATGGAAACGCTTAAATTTTACAACCCTATTACGTTTGAGTATATCAGGCAGATGGCTGAAAGATGGTTTCCCGCTAAAAGATTGCGGGAATGACAGTGTAGGGTATCTTATAATCAATTCTACCAGCTTTATCATCATCATTTTTTTGTCATTTCCGCAATCTTTTAGCGGGAATATAGATATCTGACAATGTTGATTTATTAAACCTAAAACTAAACCTAAAACTAAACCTAAAACTAAAAATGGATAATCATATTGACCGGTTTTTAGCTTATTTAAAAACTGAAAAAAATTATTCTCAGCATACTATCATTAATTATAGCGTAGATCTGCGTGATTTTTCTGAGTTTTTACCAAAAGAAATAGCACGAATTGATGTTTTAGATATTCGTAATTTTTTAGTATTCTTACGGCAAAAAAAAATAAAAAAAAATAGTATTAATCGTAAAATTGCGTGTTTAAAGTCTTTTTTTAAATTTTTATTGCTAAAAGGCAAGATTAAAACAAATCCAATGGCTGGATTCGTCAGCTTGAAAACAGAAAAAAAACTGCCGATTTTTTTATCAGAAGATGCCCTGAATATGCTTTTATCTGCTCCCAGCCAGGACACTTTGCAAGGCAAAAGGGATAGGGCAATATTGGAAATTTTATATAGTACAGGCATCAGGGTAGGAGAAGCAGTTAATTTAAATATTACTGATATTGATTCTGCTCAAGGCATGGTTAATGTCTTTGGCAAAGGGAAAAAGCAGCGGCTTACTCCAATAGGAGATAACGCGTTAATTGCTTTAAACAGATATCTTATATTTAGGCATAGAATTAACAATTTGGATAATCAAGCATTATTTTTGAATAAATACGGCAGAAGGCTCTCTGATCGCGGTGTGCGCGGCATTGTAAATAAATACATTAAGCTTACAAGCAGCAGTAAAGGCATTTCGCCGCATAGTTTAAGGCATTCTTTTGCTACCCATCTTTTAAACCGCGGAGCGGATCTACGTTCTGTGCAGGAATTACTCGGCCATGCAAATTTGAGTACAACCCAGATTTATACGCATTTATCTGTGAGTAACTTAAAAGAAGTTTATCAGCGCGCGCATCCCCGCGCAAAGTATGGGGGATAAATTGTGCCTATTTTGTTGAATTGTTTATATCTGTTATTAGCAATTTTTTATTTGCCAAATTTAATTTTAAAAGGTAAACACAGAGCTGGATTTAAACAACGTTTAGGTTTTTATTCCCAAAAGATAAAGGATAAAGTTAAAATTCAGCGCCCCTTTGTCTGGATACACGCGGTAAGTGTAGGAGAAATTAAAGCAGCGCAAGGAATAATCAGCAGTTTTAAAGAAAAATCTCCTGAGAAAAGAATTTTAATCTCTACTGTTACTTCCACCGGCAATGCTCTCGCCTGTCAGTTAGCTTGCGAAAATGATCTTGTTATCTATTTTCCTTTTGACTTAACCTGGATTATAAAAAAAACATTAAAATTTTTTCAGCCGCGTTTGATTTTGATTATGGAAACTGAGCTCTGGCCTAATTTATTTATCTATGCAGCGAGAAAACGTATTCCGGTTGTAATTGTTAATGGCAGAATTTCTGATCAGTCATTTCCTTTATATCGTGCGGCAGCATTCATCTTTGGGCTGGTTTTAAAAAACGTTGCTTTATTTTGTATGCAAACAGAACTTGACAGCCAAAGGATTATTCATATTGGAGCGCAATCAGATAAAGTAAAGGTAATTGGAAATTTAAAATTTGACGCTAAAGAAAAGAATATACGCTCAGATTGCAAGGTGATCAGGTTTATTAAACAACAAGAAAAATCAAATTTCATTGTTGCCGGCAGTACACATAAAAAAGAAGAAGAAATTTTTGTCAGAGTTTTTACACGGCTTAAATTAAAATATCCTCATCTTTGCCTTTTACTCGCTCCAAGGCACCCTCAACGCGCAGAAGAAATTCGCTCTATAACAAAAAAATACGCGCAAAGTGTATTAATCAGTGAAATAAAAAAACGCGAAATTATCCTTTCTCCTGATAAAATATTAATCCTTGATGTAATGGGTATATTAAATAAAATTTACGAGTTCGCTGATATTGTTTTAATTGGCGGAAGTTTTGTCCCTTTTGGCGGGCATAATCCGATTGAAGCGGCTGTTTACGGTAAACCAATTATTTTTGGCAAATATATGTTTAATTTCGCGCAAATAGCGGAAATATTTTTATCACATAACGCGAGCATTTGCGCGGATAGTGAAAACGAGTTATATAAGCATTTAGACTCGTTGCTTTGCAATGCTTTTAAGCGGCAGCAGCTTTGCAAACAAGCAAAGGATGTTGTTTTAAAAAATAAAGGCGCTGCACAAAGATTAATGCGTTTTTTAGAACATTACCGTTTGCTGCCTGCAGATTATGCTCAAACGGAATAGGTTTGAGTATATTATAAGATAAAGGGATTGTCTTTTAGACAATCCCTTTTATTGTTGGCGTCCCCAAGGGGATTTGAACCCCTGTTGATAGATCGAAAATCTATTGTCCTGGACCTAGCTAGACGATGGGGACAAGTATACTCAAACGTAATTGGTTTGTAATTTTATGACATTCCCCTCACACTGCATCTTGAAACGTTCTTCATTCGTAAATCCTTAGGCGCAACAAGCTGCGCCTAAGGTTTGACTTAGGTCAGAACGTTCCAATCTAGGGCACAGGGAAACGCCTAAATTTTACAAACCAATTACAGTGGTGAGCCGCGAAGGACTTGAACCTTCCACACCCGCCTTAAAAGGGCGGTGCTCTACCGGATGAGCTAGCGGCCCGTTTAAAGTTCCATTATTTCTAATTCTTTTTGCTTTAAAAGCGCATCAAGTTTTGCTATATATTTATCGGTTAATTTTTGTGTATCGTTTTGTGCCTGAAATTTTGCATCCTCAGCAATTTTATGTTCTTTTTCCTGTTCTTTAATCTGTTCATTCGCGTCTCTGCGTACAGCACGCACAGCAATTTTACCTTCTTCTGTTAATTTATGCGCGATTTTAACCATATCAAGCCTGCGTTCATTTGTTAACGCTGGAATATTTAAACGGATTACCTTGCCGTCATTGGCAGGGGTAATACCTATGTCTGATTTTAAAAGAGATTTTTCAATCGCGCCAATAGACGTTGGATCCCATGGCTGAATAACAATTAACCTTGCTTCTGGAGTAGAAATCCCTGCTAATTGTTTTAAAGCTGTAGGAGTGCCGTAATAATCAACTTTTATCTGCTCTACTAAATTAGAATTTGCCCTGCCTGTTCTGAGCTTAGAAAAGGCATTCATTGTTTTTTCAATTGATTTTTCCATCTTTTCTTCTGTTTGATGGATAATTTGTTTAATTAACATCTTCGCCCCCTTTAATTTATCGCACTAAGGTGCCAATATGTTTTCCTAAAATTACTTTTTTAATATTATTTGTTTTGAACAAATTAAATACCATTATTGGCAAATTATTTTCTCTACACAGACTAATTGCTGTTCCGTCCATTACTTTTAGATTTTTATTTAACACATCAATATATTTAAGGCAATCAAATTTTTTTGCCTGCTTATTTTTCTTCGGGTCATCAGAATATACGCCATCTACTTTTGTTGCTTTTAAAATGATCTCAGCATTTATCTCTATTGCCCTTAAAGCAGCAGCTGTGTCTGTAGTAAAATAAGGATTTCCCGTGCCAGCGGCAAAAATTACAATTCTTCCTTTTTCTAAATGCCTGATCGCCCTTCTGCGAATATACGATTCAGCCAGCCTGCGCATTTCAATCGCGCTTTGTACCCTGGTGTCTACTCCAATTTTTTCTAAGGCATCCTGCAAAGCCAGGCTATTAATTACAGTTGCCATCATACCCATATAATCAGCAGTAGAGCGGTCAATAGCCCTGCCAATGCTTGAGTCAGCGCGGAATATATTGCCCGCTCCTACAACAATAGCTATTTCTAAGCCTAAAGCCTTAACATCTTTAACCTGGTGCGCGATAGAAAGCAATACATTAGCATCAATACCATAACCATTTTTAGCTTGTAACGCTTCTCCGCTTAATTTTAAAAGGACACGCTGATAAACTGGTTTATTTTTCAAAATTATATTTCCATACCTAAGGGATAGTAGATAAATAAGTATTACATTTCTACCTCACAGCTTCAGGCCATCTTTACCTGTTCTTCAATCACGATTTCCTAAACGTACCTAAAAGTACGCCGCGGGAATCGTTCTCTTCAGGTCAGATAAATCTGACCTAAATCTGTGGATATAAATGCAACACTTATTTATCTACTATCCCTAAATGATAACAAGTAAATCTTTTAATTAAAATATTTTCACCAACTTTTGCAATAACTGAAGTTACGTAATCTTTAATTGTTATTTTATCGTCTTTAACAAACGCTTGTTCTAAAAGGCAAACTTGCTGGCAAAATTTGTTTATTTTTCCTGCAAGCATTTTTTCTAAAATGTGTTCAGGCTTTCCCTTTGCCAGAGCACGAAAGATTTCTTTTTCTTTATCTATTACTTCTTCAGGCACATCTTCTTTTTTTAGATATAAAGGATTTGTTGCTGCGATATGCATTGCAATGTCTTTAACAAGCTGTTTAAAATGCTCATTTCGAGCTACAAAATCAGTTTCACAATTTATTTCTACTAATACGCCGATTTTTCCGCCAGGATGAATGTATGATTCTACACATCCTTGTTTTGCCGTGCGCGTTGATTTTTTTGCCGCAACCGACATTCCTTTTTTTCTCAAAATATCAACGGCTTTATCTATATCCCCATTACTCTCATTCAGGGCATTTTTGCAATTGAGTACACCTGCATTAGTTTTTTCTCTCAATAGTTTGATTTGTTCCATAGAAACTGCCATTTTTACACCTCTAACTCGTTATTTTTTTAACTTTAATATCGTCTCCCGGAGCTTTTTTTGCATCGCTGTCTTGTTTGTCAGAACTTAGTTTTTTTATTTTTTCTCTGCCTGCTATGATTGCGTTTGCTATTGCAGAACAAACTAATTGTATAGATTTTATTGCGTCATCATTGCCAGGAATCGCGTAATCTATTGAGTCAGGGTTAGAATTTGTATCTACAAGCCCAACAACAGGAATTTTTAAACGCGTAGCTTCTTTGACTGCTGTTTCTTCTTTTTTTATATCTACAATAAAAAGTGCTCCAGGTAGACTCTTCATCTGCCGAATACCCTCTAAATTTTTAATAAACTTACCCATTTCTTTTTTTAGCAAAGACACTTCTTTTTTTCTTAATTTATCAAAAAGACCTTCATTTTGCATTTTTTCCAATTCGTCTAAACGTTTGATGCTTTTTTTGATCGTTTCAAAATTGGTTAAACATCCTCCTAACCAGCGATTTTGTACATAATACATTTCGCAGCGCATAGCTTCTGCTACAATTGCCTGCCGAGCCTGCTTTTTTGTGCCCACAAAAAGCACATATTTCCCCTCGGATACTACTGTTTGCAAAAAATCACACGCTTTTGCCAGAGCATCTTCTGTCTTTTCCAGATTTACAATATGAATTCCATTTCTTTCCCCAAAAATATATTTATCCATTTTAGGGTTCCAACGTCTGGTCTGGTGGCCAAAATGCACACCTGACTCCAAAAGTTGTTTAATAGAAACTGCTGTCAAAATTCATCCTCCTTTCAAAAATTCTATAATGGAAACAATTTAAGATTAAATTACACAAATGTTTTAATAATATACCATATTCTTTTATTATTGCAAGTAGTTTTTTATTTTTTGTGTAATCGGTGAGAAGTTGTGAAATAATCACTGTTTTTCGTCTGTTCACTTTTGTATCTCGTCGGAGAAAAAATACGAAAAAAGTATAATGGGCTATTATTTTACAGCTTCTCACTGAAGCGGGGGGGGGCATAAACGTATCATTTTAATATATTCAAATTTTCAAAGTAGATTTCAGCTAAAAGCATTGCGGGCATCTGTCCTGCTTGCAGGGAATGACAGTGCAGGGCATTTTATTGGCATTTCTTGTTTGTTATTTTTTGTCAATTGTTGGCAAAGTATGCCAAAATATGCTATTATTTATGCTGGTGTATAATTTTGCCGATTTATATTTAAAATATAAGGAGTAGAGATGCAAGCCAAACGAGTTGTATTTAAAATGATCGCTGCTTTTTTGATTCAGGCGTTTTTAATAATGGATTTTGCCTGGAGCGGGGGAGTGGATGTGCTGCAGGATGTTACGCAGAATAGAAATAGCAGTTTAGCGCCTGAAATATGCTTTACAGGGGAAGACCTGCAAAAAGCTTTTTTTGCATTAAACTCACAAATTAAAGCAGATGTTGGCTATTTTGAACAGTTGCAGGAAGCCGGCATTACTCCTTCTAAAGTACAAAATAATCCTCACAATGACATTTCTTTTATGCAAAAAATAAGACAGAAAATCCTGCGCGTTTTTAACTATAATTTACAAAAAAATAATTCTCAAGCAGAATTTGGCAGCGTTGTAATTAAATTATTGGCTAGCGTTATTTATAAATTTTTCAAAAGGCATTTTAAAGCAGATAAATTTTTATGGCTCTTTGGAGTTTTGAGTGGGTAAGTAATATTTATTGACGCTTCTTTCATATTGTCACACCTGCTCCGTTTGTCATGCCTTTTTGTCATTCCCGCAATCTTTTAGCGGGAATCTCCCTCAACGCTCTAAAGCTATGAATTAATTTCATCATACAAATCTTTCCATTCAGGGTTAGTTCTCTTAATCAATTCAATTTTCCATACTCTCTTCCATCTCTTAATACATTTTTCTCTGTGTATAGCTGAAT
>QNCH01000067.1 GCA_003645745.1 Candidatus Omnitrophota bacterium | reverse complement strand
GTTGAACATTTAATGCTGTTTCAAATAACTGTTTGGTTAACATTACTTCCTCCCGGGTTAATGATTTATCTTTCCAAGATTATAGCATATATTAACCTTACCCACTCAAAACTCCAAAGAGCCTAATTTATTTTGTAATTACCTGCAATTAAACAATTTTTAAAATTTTTTCTTATACTCTAACGTAATAGGTTATTTAGTATAACACAGCAGGCATAAAATTGTCAAAAAAACTACGTCTAAAAACGTAATTGGTGAAAAGCTGTGAAATAATTACTGTTTTTTGCGTGTTCAGCTTTATGTATCGCCTGAGAAAAAACGCGAAAAATAATAATAGGGGATTATTTTACAATTTTTCACCAATTACACAGAAATTGACAAACCCCTATTTTTATGCTAAATTTTGTTATATGAAGAAAATAATTTTTATTTCCTTATTTATTATAACTATTCTCTGCGGATGCAATGAATCTGAAGATCAAATTTCTTCACTAATTAATGGAGCAAGTAAGCAAAGTATTATTAATGCATTGGGCAAGCCTGCAAAAAAAGTATTTGCTGGAAAGACAAAGGATAACTACCCTGTAGAAGTTTGGGAATATAAATACAAAAAAAATATTCTTAGTTTAAAGAAAACGCAGCTTCTTAGTATGATCTTTGTAGATGATGAGCTTTATAGCTGGGTGCTTAATGATCCTGATTTTGTGCTTAAAGAACTCGCTGAATTAGGCGCGTTAAATTTAACACCTTCAGACATCAATTCCGCACAATATCTTCATATGCTACGTACTACTGTAGAAAACGCGCAAAAAACGCAAAAAACATTAGAAACAATTCAGTTATACCAAAATTTTAAAAATACACAAATGCAAATTCAAACACAGCAACAGATCAGAATCATTGAGCAGCAAAAATTAATAAATACTCCACGCCCTCCTCCGCCACCGCCTCCTTCGCCAACTCAACAAAAAAGATAACAAAAGAGGACTTTTTAAATTTAGAGAGGGCAACTAATGTTTATTGATGGGTATAAGTAAAATTCCATAGCTATCGTAAATCGATGTTAGCATTATTCATTTGTAGATTCCCGCTAAAAGATTGCGGGAATGACAAAAAAAAGATGACAAACGAAAAATACCAAAAGGTACCATTTAACGTCATCCCCGTAATTTTTTAGCGGGGCATGCCTTGTCAGCTTCCAGCCGGGGGGATCTATATTCAACGATAAGCCATGCTAGCTTTTTTCAGCAGTCCCTAAATTGAACGCACAGCAAAACGATGCATACCAATCTCTTTATTATCAATATAAAATTTTATCCAATACTGCCCTGGCATTTCATAACGCACATTTACAAATTGCCCGATAAAACCAAAATTACGGTCTAAATCACCCTTTACTTCACTTGCTATTGCAGCGATTTTTTTATCCCCAGGCTGAATAAGCTCACAGGTAAATTTATCCTTATTATTTACCCCTGCGATATTAGCCACAATAAACATAATCGGATGATGGCCTGGAAAAGTACGTATATTTATATTTTCAAATATACCGTTTAAATTTAACTTCCCCTCCCTGCTCACAGACGCATAATCACATAAAAAAGAAAATCTCAATTTTGCTTTTAACACACTCATTTTTCTCCCCTTATCTTTTGACAGGCCATAACTACCCCGTTTTTTCCCAACCCTTCACACAATTCTCCAGCCTGCCGATATGTTCAATGTCTACGCGCGCGCAATCACCTATCTCCATTTTTCCCACACCCTTAGGAGTGCCTGTAGAAATAATGTCTCCAGGCATAAGGGTCATTACCTGAGAAATAAACGACACTAAATACGCAGGCGAAAAAATAAAATCTGATGTTTTGGCGCATTGTTTTAAACTGCCATTTAAATATAGCTTTATCTCTAAATCCATTGGATTAAGATCAGTTTCCAGCCATGGGCCAAAAGGACAAAAACTGTCAAATGATTTTGCCCTTGTCCACTGTCCTTCTTTTTGCTGAATATCTCTGGCTGTTACATCATTTAAGCACGTGTAACCTAAAATATAATCATCCGCACAATCTTTGGTAATAAATTTTGCCTCTTTTTTAATCACTAAAGCTAATTCTGCCTCATAATCAAGCCTGCCAATACCAGGATGATAAATAATATTCTCTTTATAAGCAATCAATGAGCTAACAGGCTTTAAAAAAATAATCGGCTCTAATGGTATTTGCATACCTAATTCCAGAGCATGCTCTTTATAATTGAGTCCAGCTAAAACAATTTTAGTCGGGCTTGCCGGAGCAAGTAATTTTACTCCATCAAAACCAATACTTTCTCCAGACAAAACAATCCCTGCAAAAGGTTCTCTGTCTAAAATTTTAATTTTTTCTCCCTCAACAAGCCCCCAACATTGTTGAGATTTCGTTAAAAATTTTACAATCCGCATTTTTACTAAACCTATTACGTTTGAATATATCTGAAAGATTATTTAACCAACACTGCATTCTTCACTTTTAAAGCTGCTTGTTCACCGACAAGTTCTTTAACTATAGTTAAAGCAAATTGCAGCGCAGTTCCTACTCCAGCACTGGTAATAATTTTTCCGTCAACCACAACATCATCTTCTAAATAAACCGCGTCTTTAACCAAACGATCCTTACACCCAGGATAGCAAGTTACAGACTTACCTTTTAGAATCCCCAAAGGGCTGAGTACATATGCAGGAGAAGCACAAATCGCGGCAACAATCTTACCCTGTTCTATACATTTTATAATTAAATTATTAACTAATTCAGAATTAGCTAAATTTTCTGCTCCAGGCAAACCACCAGGCAAAACAAACGCGTCAGCAACATAATTAAAATCCTTAAGCAATAAATCTGCTTTTATAATAATGCCATGCGCTCCTTTGACTAACAAATCTCTGCCAAGAGAACCAATAAAAACATTTAAACCTGCTCTCCTTAAAATATCAATACTCGTTACTGCCTCTATTTCCTCAAATCCCTGAGCCAAAGCCAATAAAACCCGCAGCATCATCTATCTCCATTGTCTTGGTTATCTTCAATAATTTCAGCCTCAACGTCAATAACCTGATCTTTGCTCCTGCTATTTTTACGCGCTGTCCCAAATTTATCTGTCTGCTCTTTTGTTCCTGTATATTTTGTGAAATGCGGTTTGGCTACTCTAAACAAAACCCTTCTGCCAAGATAAAAAATTAAAAACAATCCTACTAAAATACAAATTAATAATAACAAAAAAATAAACCTAACAATTGCCAGGCCAAATAAAAAATTAAAAAATAACAGTACAATGACAAAATAAAATAATTTATTCAGTAAAAATAAAAATCTGTATCCGCGCCGCATAATCTTAAACTCCCCTTTAAGAGAAATAAATTAAACAATATTAATTTTAAATTTCACCTTATTTTGTAATACTCAACAAAGATTTCAACATCATCTCATCACACTTCTTGCCCACGCTATGTGCCTGATATAATTCGCTATGTTTAAACTATATTTATAATACACGTTACAAGGCTACAACCCAACGCAACTTCTTTTTGTAAGCCTTTGACATTAAACAACTTAAAAAAAATTCTTTATATATCAAATTATTTCTTTTTAAGCCAAATATTCTCTAATTGTCTGGTAATCGACTTTGCGATCACGCTGTCTAATTGTACCTTTTCATCCCCTGTATCATTGCTTGCGCTTTTTCTATGCACCCAGAAAACATTTAAAAACTCCTTTACTGATTTTACGCTAGCCCCTAATAATCTACAATAACAAATAATATCACGGTCATTCGTAACCACAACAATAAGCCCCGGATTTTTAGAAAAATCTACCAGCTTTTTTATTTTATCATCCGCACTCTCATTTTCACTAAAAATAACTTTGACCAATGAGCTTACACGCTGATTAACAATCCCAGGCCTGCCATCAAAAACCACAGTCACTCTGTTGTTTAAACTGCCTTGAGGTTTATATTTTTCAATAAATTTTATCAGTCCATCCCTACTGTCTATCAACTTTTTGCCAGTAAAACGTTTTGCCTGATAAATAACATTATAACCGTCAATTATATAATGTAAGGCCATCATATCCTATTCTAACATCTACCCACGCACAAGCTGACCGCACGCGCTTTGTACGTCAACGCCACGTTGTCTGCGTACAGTGACATTAATACGTTTATTTTCTAAAATACTTTTAAAAATATTAACCTGCGACAAGGAAACAGGCAAAAAATCCAGCCCCTGCACAGGATTAAATGGAATCAGGTTAACCTTACACCTAAGAGGTGCAAGCAATTTTGCAAGCTTTAGAGCATCATGTTTTGCCGCATTAATTCCAGAGATCAAAACGTATTCAAAAGTAATAATTCTTTGCGTAATTTCTGTATATTTTTTAGCACACATAATTAACTGCTCTATCGGATATATTTTATTCACAGGCATAAGTTTATCACGCAAAGCATCGTCAGCACTATGCAAAGAAATAGAAAGTTCAATTTGTATTTTTTCCTTACTCAGCTGTAAAATTTTATCAGGTAAACCACAAGTGGAAATAGTTATCTTACGCGCGCCTAAACCAGCACATTCAGGATTATTTAAAATTCTAACTGCTTTTAAAGTTTGCTCATAATTACTTAACGGTTCTCCCATACCCATAAAAACAACATTTGTGATTGGGTTTAAAGGATGCTTATTTTGAATACAAACTAACTGACTAACTATCTCGCCGGCACTAAGATTACGCTTTAAGCCATTTAATCCACTAGCACAAAAAATACAGCCAAAACTACAGCCAACCTGCGTAGAAACACATACTGTAGCCCTTTTCTGCAAAGGAATAAAAACAGATTCTATTAACTCTCCAGTACCAGTTTCAAAAACATACTTTACAGTTTTATCTGCGGAAACAGATTCTTTCCGCAAAGAAAGGCTCACAGGCTGCATAAAATTATTTAAGTTAAAGCGCAGATCCTCTGGTAAGTCAGTCATTAAAGAAAAATCTAAAATATGCTTTTTATATATCCAGCATAAAAGCTGTCCTACCCTGTATCCAGGTTGACTAAAAATTTTAAATTCTCTAATTAAATCTTCCGGCAAAAAACCGGCAATCGTCTTTTTATCCATCTGATTGAAAAAAATATCGTTTATTTAAAGCAAACGCGTTACGGATCAAATTAATCTTCTTTGTTTGAGAAAGAGTGTCAAAAATAACAGTCACAACATCAAAACGAAAATTCTGTTGAGAGAAAGTTAATTGATTAGCTTTAAGATAGGCCAATACCACCTGAGAAATTTTCCTTTGTTTTGCCCTGGTTACAGCATATTCAGGGAATCCAAAGCTAAGATTCGCGCGTGTTTTTACTTCTACAAAACAAAGCACATTATTTTCCTTAGCAATTATATCAATCTCACCTAATTTATTATTATAATTACGCTCTATTACTTTATACCCATGTACCTCCAAATAACCCGCTGCAAGATTCTCTCCAAGGATTCCTAACTCCTTATTCCTCACTTTTTTCATAATATAGAAATGCCGCACAAAATGCGGCTTTATAAGTTACCAAAAGTCACCCGTTACAAGGTCAACCACGTCACCAGTCACAAGGTTACAAAATTATGAATTAGATCCTCTGTAAAAAATATGCCATTAATTACTGTCTGCGTTTTGATTCCCCTTCATTTTAACAATATTATTGTTAAATTCATTATTATTACGAAATTATTGTCACGGGTTTGATAAATCAAACCCGTACGTTGTAATTTATTATATACTCACCAGACAATATCTACACCTGCTTCTACACGCATATTTTTAGTCATATTTTTAAAGCGCAAAAAACAACGCGCGTCTCTCTTCCAAAATGATTTAGTAAAGCACACTTGTATCCCCAATTTTTCACCTACATCATTCTGCAGTTCAAGCACAATTTTTTCTTTCTGCGCGAGATAAACTGTAAAACCAAATTTAATTGTTTTAAATTTGTTATTCCCATAATCGACATTAAAAAACAAACCGCGTTCTCGACCAAACGTCCATGTCCCTGACAAACTAAATATTTTCTCTCTTACTTTTTTTTCTGAGCCGATTCCCACTCTGTACTTTATTACATCTTTTTTTGCCATAATATTTGTAGTGCCAAAATTAACTTTAAAAGCAAAAGTTGAGTTACTTTTCACATCTAAAACATAAGACAAACAATTTCTACGTAAAATCTGCCAAAAACCTTTAAAAACTATCTCCTCATGGATATTATCCTTTGTGAGTAACTTAGTTTTTTTACGCCGAAACACAATACAATTATTTTTTACTGCCCACATACCTTGTAAAGTAAGCGTATCATAACCTGAATAACTTCTCGTAACTAAAAAACTCAATTGATTAAATCTATCCGCCTGCCACCTGCCATTTAATTTTAAAATCTCTACATTGTACACACCTTCTAATTTTGTATCCTGCTGTGAACCAATTGCAAGCACTAAAGACTGGGCTGAAGCACCAACTAAATGCGTTTTAAAATACAGTTTATCTCCTTCAAATTGCGTTTTCGTCTTTCGCAAACAAAAAGATAATTTATATTGCTCGTCTAAATTCCACTTACCTTCAAGAATAATTTTTTGAGGAGTTTTATATTTTTCATGCCATATTTTACTTTCTTTAGAAATAAAAACCAGACAGTTATTCTTATCTACACTCAAACGCCCATTAGGTTTTAAGAATATTTTCTCTTTATAAGGATATTTTATCGTTATTTTAAAACGATCATCTTCTATACTATATCTATGCCGTTGCATACTTCTACTCCTATTGAATAATTTTCGTATTTTTTCTCAAGCAAATAATTCATATTTTTATTTTAAATATGCTTTAATAATCTTCTGTTCTTTAATCGGCTTGTCCATATTCCCTACAGGAGACTGCTCAATCTTCTTTACCACGTCATAGCCTGAAATGACTTCACCAAAAATAGTGTGATGCATATTTAACCAGGGAGTTTCCTGTGTAGTAATAAAAAATTGGCTGCCATTTGTTTTTGGCCCGGCATTTGCCATTGCTAATATACCTGGTTTGCCAAATTTAATATCTTTAGACACTTCATCCTCAAATGGAGTGCCCCAAATAGACTCTCCGCCTGTCCCTGTGCCAGTAGGATCCCCGCCTTGAATCATAAAATTTTTAATCACCCTGTGAAATATTGTACCATTATAATATCCTTTAGTCACAAGCCCTATAAAATTTTCACATGCTTTAGGCGCAATATCAGGCTTTAACTGTAATTCAATTACCCCCTGGTTTGTCTCTAACACTATCACATTCTGTGACTGCTGATTCTGCGTATCACCAGCATAGAGTTTAACGTTCAAAACAAACATCAATGTAAAAATAGATACACCCACAATAATACTTTTATCCATATTCATTCCCCCTAGGATAATCCTCAAGCTGGATTATCTTTAAATTACAACGATTATTAATAGATTACGAAGATTAAATTCATTAATCTTCTGACTTGACAATTCTTATTGCCGATGTCTCTTTAATTGACGCTATTAGTGACCGTAAAGAAATAAAGTTTACATTTCTACCTCACATCTTCAGGCCATCTTTACCTGATCTTCAATCACGATTTCCTCAATGTACCTCAAGTACGCCGTGAAAATCGTTTATTCAGATC
>QNCH01000066.1 GCA_003645745.1 Candidatus Omnitrophota bacterium | reverse complement strand
TCAGCGTTATGCATTAACCAGATATTTTGTTTCTTTCTTACACGGAGAGAAATATTTCCTTTTTTAAAAGGCGCGGGTATTGCAGCTTCAATTGCCTCCCCCCATGAACAAAAATAATAAACAGCTATCCACTTAGTTAATTCTAATATATCCGGAGAAAAAAAAGGCTCAGGATCAATAATATCTTTAATTTCTTTTACTCTGGGAATTTTTGTGACTGGAGAAATTTTAACAATACAGCCGCTAATAACTCTATTCCTAAAAGGGATCCAAACTCTTTTGCCTACTTTAATTAAACTTTTAAATTGCTCAGGCACAGAATAATCAAATAAGCTTTTAAACGGCAAATTTACTGCAACCTGAACATATATTTTATCCTGCATAACTTTAAAAATTAGATTCCCTGCAAGCAGGACAGGCCCACTAAAAGATTGCGGGCGTCTGTCCTGCTATGCAGGGAATGACAAAAACTTTCTTTTTGTAATCCTTTAAAAATGAACGCCTTAAAAAGGAAATTTATTAAAATAATCCCTTTGCGCCTAAAGTAAGCAGAGAAACAATTACTCCTGCGATAAAAACTCCAATTGCTACAGCAAAAAATGACTTCTGCTTATTCAAGCCAAATAAAGACGCGGCAATACACCCTGTCCATGCGCCGGTCATTGGCAAAGGAATCGCTACCAGAATAATCAATCCTAATAATTCATATTTTTCAATGATTCCAGCCCTTTTTTTTGTGCGCGCAAAGAGCCAGTCAAAAAAATTCTTCCATAATTTAAATTTACGCAGTTTACGGGAAACAGGATCAAGTAAATAAAGCAACGGCATTACAGGCAATAAATTACCCAAAATTGCCAGTCCAAATACTGTTATTGGCGCAAGACCCATAATAATGCCAACCGGGATAGCTCCCCTTAATTCAGAAACAGGCATTGCTGCAAGAATTATTACAATCCAGGTTTCAGGCAAACCTTTAAAATAATTTAAGATTAATTCAGTCATCTCTTTTTGCACTTTCTGTGTTTAAAATATCATGGTTATACTTAGTTGTTGTCACACTTGCCCCGTTTGTCATGCCTTTTGTGTCATTCCCTGCTTGCAGGGAATCCATAACTGAAACCCATCTTCACTCAGAAGCTGTGAAATAATTACTGTTTTACACCTGTTTCTCTTTATGTGTCGCTTGAGAAAAAACGCGAAAAAAGAATAATAGAGTATTATTTCGCAGCTTCTCACCGATTGCTAAACTTACCCAAAACTCCTTGACTTTTCCACTCAATATGTGGTATAGTTTAATTGTCCTTACCAGAGGTAAGGAACCTACAAAGGTTTCAGCCGCTGAGCCAATATTAATCAGCGGCTATTTTTTGCCATTTCTGATTTAACCTAATCTTATTAAGTGCCTGTTGATTCGCAATAAATGCACTTATAAAAAATGCTCTATCCACGCTTTCGTCTGTATAATCACTACATAATCACGCATAACAACAGCAACCCTTCTATTCGTTACGACACATTTGCGTTTATTATCCCACCCGCAGTATAATTCTGAAGAAGTATCGGCTAAAGCAACTTTTATCCATGGCATACGCTGGGCACGCTTGTCAGAAAAAATATCTTTTTTCTTTTGTCTCCTGCTACTACTTTCGTAGAAAGCATGGTTAAATGCGCCCTTCGGGAACAAAACTCTAATTTTGTCAAATGTATAAATCTCTTGATTACAGTAATGCTCTTCAAAGTATTTGCGATACTTATCCAGCGAGTTTAGTATAATCAATGATGGATATGCCATTATTTTTCACCCGACAGATCAATCCAAAAAATATTAAACTTAGGATACTCTTTGCTCGTTGTAGTTATTTTATGCTCAAGCCGATTCTCGATACACTCAAGTATTTTTTTCTTACTGCTGCCAGATACCTGCTCATTAAACTTAGCATTAACCGCACCAAGTAATAAATCCGTCATTTGAATAAAAATATTTTCATGAGAGGGTAGTGCTTGAAGAATTTTAATTTCAGAACTCAAATTGGCGTTACGCAGACACTGATGTAATATTTTCAAACGATTTTTTACTTTGCTCGTTTTTATATCCAAATATATAGCATAAGCATTAAAATCAAGTATCCAATGGTGAAGCAATTGATAATAAAACTTATAGAATCCCAATTCAGCATCAGAATCATGATATTTCATTAAGTTAACCTTACTCTTTTCCACAACCACACAACGGAATCTTAAATCGTCATTCTTGTTAAAAAAATAATTGATCAAGTCGGTATAAAAATCAATCTTAGACACAGATATTTTGTTCCATTTTATCTCAGAAAACATTTTGTGTTTTTCCCTGATGGAATGCAATTCCGGTTTAAATATTTCGCGTTTTGCAGCCAAGAGCCATACCCCTCCAATAAGCATATACTGGCATTTAGTATGTTGAGATGTGAAAACATCCTGGCATGATTCATCGCAATATATTTCAAATTTCATTACTTTACCCCCTAGCGCTTTCAAAAACCAAAGACATCGACATCGACAACCTTTATACGAACCTTAAAGTAATAGAGCTACAAAAGAAACGCCCCACCCCATACATAAATGAAGCGCCTACCAACAACTTGCTGGATATTCAACGAAAAAATAAATCATCCATTATATAAGGCCTTTTATTTGAAAGCTAAAATAACCATTGCCGCCAATGATAATATGATCTAACAATCTAATCTCAACAGTTTTAAGCGCGTCTTTAATCGCTTTTGTTGTTGAGCAATCATCCTGTGATGGGTTTAATGTTCCAGCAGGATGGTTATGCGCAATAATAATACTAGCAGCATGATGATACAATGCCCTTTCTACAATTTTTCTTGGATAAATTACAGATCTGTTCACTGTACCGGTTTGAAGCGTTTCAATCGCAATCAATTGGTTTCTGGTATTTAAAAAAATTGTTTTAAACTCTTCATCCTTACAGCCTTTTAAACAAGCTTTGAGATAATTATACACTAAATCAGGAGATGAAAGCAGGTCTTTTTTGTGCAGGCCATTTTCTAAATAAAGGATAGCAATATCTTTTAACAACCTAAGAAACAATACTGTATGCTCTGAAATTCCAGATACAGATTTTAGTTCTTCTTTCTCAGCATCTAAAATACCATTAATCGTCTTAAAACGAGTGATTAACTCTTTGGCAATCGGCTTTGTATCTTTTCGCGCAATAGCATAAGAAAGCGCTAATTCCAGAATTTCATAATCCAGCCACCCGCTAATGCCTGATTTTTTATACTTATCCTTTATCCGCTGACGATGGCCTGTATAGGTTGGTTTTTTCTGTATGGAACGGTTTGAAACCGTTCCGTACGGATTATTAATATTTTCCGTGTCCTCTTCCCATTTTAAAGGATTGTTTATTATATATTCACGAACACGGATTAAATCCTGTTCGTTACGAATAATATGATCATAAAATGATTTTTTCCATTGAAATTTTATACCGTCACTTATTGTTTCATTTATCCTCCGCGACGAAAACGTCTTTAATCCACGCACAATTTCCGACACCCCATGCTTCGTTTTGTACGGAACGGTTTCTTGGTACGGAACGGTTTCTTGGTACGGAACGGTTTCAAACCGTTCCCTACTACAACTTTCAATAACAATAATTCCATGCAAATGATTCGGCATAATCATAAATTCATCCAATTTTGTATTCGTATAATGATTGCATAAATCATCCCAGCATCTCAAAACAATTTCTCCAAATTTATTTAGAATCATTTTGCCGTCTTTAATTTCTCCAAACCATTCTATCTTATCTTTTACACAAATGGTCACAAAATAATACCCTTCATTGGAATAATCAAAACCCGTTAAACGGTTCAATTTTCTATTTCTAATCATAACATTTTATCCATGCGGAACGGTTTCTTCGTACGGAACGGTTTCTTCGTACGGAACGGTTTCTTCGTACGGAACGGTTTCAAACCGTTCCCTACATAGGCCCACCCCACACATCAGAAATCTTGTCTTTTATTTTTTGTTCAAAGAGCGTGATTAAGCCTTTTGTGGCTTCAACTGCTTTCTGCTCTTTTTCTATTTGGGCAACAATTTGTTGTTGAATTTCAAGAAGGAGGGAAAGTAACTTCTATCCTCTCCATCTCTTTCAGCGCTTTTACATCCCGCAGCATTTCTTATATTTCTTACCGCTGCCGCAGGGGCAAAGCTGATTACGCCCGACTTTTGGCAAAGGCACCATTCCTGCCTGTTTTTTCAGCCATTCAACTGCTCCGGCAACTCGTCGCCATGTACATATAAACCTGAACGCAGCGCAGGCTCCTTCGTCTTCTCCACACATAATAACATCCTGAGGAGGAAAACGCGGCATACGCTTGCTGCCTGTGATGTATTCAGCAGCATATTTATTCCTCTTTAACGCAACTTCTAATTTCTGCTTCGCGTACGCTGAATTTCCTTGTTTAACAAAAGCTAAAAGCGCGCGCGTATAAAGCCATTCAGGCGCATAATCATCTTTGTAATCCCCTTTGTTGAGCAATTCATCTAATTCATCATATCTGCCCAATTCAGAGAGATAAGCGATTAGGTTATAACGAACACCCTGATTATCATTAGTATTTAACCTTAGCATTTCTTTAGCATAAGTAATCGCTTCCTCATATTCCTCCAACATCCACAAACAATCCATCAGGCCAAGAAGCGAACGCATATAAGGCCGGGTTGAAACATTTCCCCACAAGTGTCCTTGCCCCTCTTTAAAACACTTTGCTCCCAGCGCTCTTTTGCCTGCATCTACACCTTTTTGATACAGCTCTTTTGCTTCTTCAATTGTTTTTGTATCTTCATCAGCCAAAAGATTATAAGCATCAGCGCAATCAACAGACACAGAAAGCGCTTCCTTTGCTAATTTCACACGTTCTTCTCTGCTTTCCGCGTCCCATGCCTCATACATTATATCCTGAGCAAAATCAACCGCGCTCTTAGCCGACATTTTTGGAATCTTTTCTGTTTTAACGATGCTATTCATATAATCTTTTAACTGTTCTTCAGATTCAAACGTCTGCCCCCGCAGCAATCTCGATAAATCCACACTAATTTTTTCCATTGCCCTTCTATCAGGCATTTTATCTTTGGCCATTCTTCACCTCCTGCGTAATTTCAAATTTTAAACTTATGAAATAAGATACCTTGCCAGAACACATTTTATCTGCTATGTTTTTTACAGGTAGTATAATACATTATACCATTAATAAATAATAATGTTAAAACAAACTATTATCCCATTCATTATTGTATACCTTTTAATATATACTTATGCCCAGGAAAGCTCTTACGGGCAAGATAACACACAACTTACAGCAACAGTTACAGGCGAAATCTATATGGGTATGGGAATAACTTCCCAAGACTTTATCTGGAGACAGGCCAACTACGATTTAAATGAAAAAACATGGCGTTTACTTTCTGATGATTTTTTAAACAATAAAGAGAATACTTATGATCCGGTTATCTATGATCAATTACAGGTTGCCATTGATCTAAAATAAGATGAATCATTAATCCTACACTCTAATATTTTCATCGCCCCCTGGAGTTTTACCGGTAAAACAGAACGCTTTACTCTTAACGGAGGATCCGGAGATTCCGTTAATCTTGAATTACTCTATTGGGCAAATACAGGATATACTGTTAATCAAAATTATTTCACTCATGAATGTGGCGATGTAATAATTGTTCCGGAAATAAAAGTAAGTGGGGGGGAAACAATTTCGCAAACAATAACCAGTGTATTTGGTAATAGCTTTACTATACCAGAGTTAGAAATTGATGATCAGTTTCAGCCAATTCGTGAATTATGGTTTGACTATATTCCAGACCCAGTAATAAAAATTCGGCTTTTTCCTATTGCTTTCCAGAATATGGCCTTAACCTCAGATGACCCTCTGCATTTATCAAACAATAAAATATATTGGGAAGAAAGCCCCGGGTTGGCAAGCTGGAAACCAGGAAACTTTAATTCTCTGCCCAAAGATTTTTCACAAGGGTTCTTTGATGACAGCCTGGCTTTTTTTACCCGTGATAGCAGCGGCCAACGTCTTACTGCTTTGCGGGGAATATCATTAGATTTTTTTCCTGATGATCAAACATCAATAGAATTAGTAACAGCCACACCAAAAACACTATGGCAAGAATATAGTAATACAGATACTGTTGCTTCAAGCCTGCGGGTAAAGCATTTTCTCTCAGATATCTGGTATATTGGAATGCTCAGCAATCTTCATTTATGAAACTAAAAAATCAGGCTATGCTTACTATTGCGCGGTTAGCAAATCATCTTTTCCTGATGATAGTATACTTTCAGAGGATTACTACAGCATTCAAGATTCCGAAGATGAAATAAATTATTCAACAATAAAGCTTTTCTATGCACGTATGGATGATGAATTTGAATCCACATTATCTAATTACCGGCAAACCCGCCAGGATTCTTTTGGGGCCCGGCACCTTCATTTTAAATCTCCGCTCCCCAATTACCTTGCGGATGAAGATAAAGAATATTCTGGCATAGGCAACGGCATTGATATTGGGAGATATGTAATCGGCTTTCAAATAGATAACTCTTTCTTAAGTAGTCAGCTTAAAGGCTTAACTTGTATCCACAACGTGCATTTAACAAATAATGAATATGTTGAAACTATTTTCCATACAAAATGGACACACAAAACAACTGAGCAACTAACCACAAAATTTCTTCTTTTAGGGCATGATTTACCAAAAACAAAAAACGGGATTGACCCGTTTATCTACTCTGATGCAACCGGAGATTTTGTGCTTAACAGCGCTATTGAAGATGGGGAAAATCCCGATCTGGGAACTGCTTGCTTAGGCGCAGAATATCAATTTACCAACTGGTTAAGCACATATAGTATATGGGAATACACCAATGATGTTACTATCGGCGCAGATAATTATCCTCGCGCGTTATTAAACAGTTCTAATTTTACTACTATTACTATAGACGGCAAAACATACCGGCAAGTACTGCCCTTTTTGTATAAACAAGAATTTTTCGACTTACTTCCTTATGAGTATAATCATATTTTCAAAACAGGTGTTAATATCCAGCCCGCCAGGCAATGGAATATTTATCTTGATTATACCTACAATCCTAATAAATTTGCAGGACAAATTGATAATAATATAAATCATGCAGGCATAGAAATATCTTATATCCCTTCATCTCAATGGGAAATGTTGGTTTCATATATCTGGACAAGAACAAATGATATTAATAAATTAGTTTATAATGATGAAGTTGTACTAAGAAGTTACCATAATATTTTTACTGAGTTGCGCTACTGTCCTACTGAAACTGACCAACTGCTATTGCAGTATGGGGTAAGCACTGCTTCAAATCTGGAAACTAAATTTATTGATGCTATGCCCACACTTGATACTCAGCATATCATAAGATTATTTTATAAGAAATTGTTTTAAGCCTTTTAAGAAACGATTTCTTCGTACGGAACGGTTTCAAACCGTTCCATACATAAATCCTCTTTCATAATTTACCTGAGCGCAATATAGCGATAGCCAACCATAGGCCCATTATCCCTGCAGTAACAAATCCAACTATGCCTAATACCGGAAAATCAAACAATCTCAGGCCTTTATCTGTTT
>QNCH01000065.1 GCA_003645745.1 Candidatus Omnitrophota bacterium | reverse complement strand
GGTTCAGGAGGGAGAAAACCGCGAATATCAGCAGCAACCTGGCCAACTCTTTGTTTATCAATTCCCTTAACCACAATTTGAGTAAGTTTCGGCACTTCAACTGTAATGTCTTCTGGAATTGTAAATTCCACTGGATGTGAAAAACCAAGCTGTAAAACTAATTTTTTATTAGATAGCTGTGCCCTATATCCAACTCCAACCATTTCCAATTTTTTAGTAAATCCCTGATCAACGCCTGTAATCATATTTGCAATCATTGCCCTGGTCAAGCCATGTAACGCACGCACAGTACTGTTATTAAGCCTTCTACTAACTTTTACCTGACTATCAGCGATTGTTACATTAATTTGAGGATTAAGAGGAAATTCTAATTTTCCCTTAGCCCCTTTAACATAAACATTTAAATTGCCGACATTTACTTCTACATTTTGAGGAATTGCTACTGGTTTTATCCCTATTCTAGACATAATTAATCACCATATATAACATAACACTTCACCACCAATACCCAAAGACCGCGCTTCTTTATTAGTTAACAACCCTTTTGAGGTAGAAAGCACTGCCATTCCTGTACCACCATAAACATAAGGAATTTTGTCACAGCTGACATAAATTCTCCTACCAGGCTTTGAAATACGTTTAAGCCCGGTGATCACACCTTTTTTACTTTTTAAATATCTCAAATATACCCGTAATATTCCTTGGAGTCCATCCTCTATACGCCTATAGTTAAGAATATAACCACAATCTTTTACTATTTTTAGAACATCTTCCTTCATTTTTGACGCAGGCAAATCAACTTTATCTTTTTTTACCCGCTGCGCATTACGAATTACAGTTAACATATCTGAAATAGGATCTGTAATACTCATAAAAATCTCCCGTTAATCTCTGGTGTATAAAAAATACAATCAAAAAATACGTTTACGATGTTTTTACCAACTGGCTTTAATTATTCCAGGAATCATCCCTCTTGAAGCTAATTCCCTGAAACAAATACGGCACAATTTAAAACGCCGAATTATACCCTTAGACCTACCGCATAACTCACAGCGCGCGTAACGCCTGCTCCTAAATTTTGCGGCCCGCGCAGCTTTTATAATTAAACTTTTTTTTGCCATAACTCCCTAATTCTTAAAAGGTACTCCTAAACACTTTAACAATTCCCTTGCCTCTACTTTATTTTTTGCTGTTGTAACAACAATAATATCCATTCCTTGTATTCGTTTGACTTTATCAATATCTATTTCAGGAAAAATATTCTGTTCTGTAAGACCAAAAGCATAATTTCCCTGAGAATCAAAAGAACTCACAGAAACACCGCGAAAATCTTTAATTCTGGGTAACGCGACATTAACAAGACGGTAAAAAAAATCATACATCCTTGCACGCCTTAACGTAACTTTACACCCTACTGGCATACCCTCTCTGATTTTAAAATTAGCAATCGCTTTTTTTGCCCTGGTCATTACCGGCTTTTGTCCAGTAATCATTGCTAACTCAGCCATAGCTGATTCCAAAATTTTAATATCTTCATGAGCTTTACCTATTCCCATATTCAAAATTATTTTTTTTAAACTGGGGACTTGCATCTTATTCTTGTAATTAAATTTCCCCATTAATTCAGGGACAATATTATTACGGTATTCTTCTAATAATTTTGGTATCATTTTACACTACTTCCTGACAATTTTTACAAAATCTTACTTTTGTACCGTCATTTAAAAATTTCATACCTAAACGCGCTGGCTTACTACACCGTGGACAAAAAAACATTAAATTTGAAATATGCAGAGGACTCTCTTTTTGTAAAATTCCCCCTGGCTCGCCCTGACGTTTCGCACGAGTATGGCGAAATGAAAAATTAACGCCCTGAACTAAAGCCCTTTGCTTTTGCTGATTAATGCTTAAGATCTTACCTTTTTTATTTTTTTCTTTGCCTGCGATAACATAAACTGTATCATCTTTTTTTATTGCCATGTTTCTATTTTCCTTAAAAATTATTTACTTTCTGACATTTATGAAGACAGGGCATACCCTATCACTACAGGATTATTTTTAATATTATTTTCACACATTAAAAAATAAATTCCCTATACATTAAATTACTAAATAACTTCCGGTGCTAAAGAAACTATTTTAGTAAAACTTTTTTCTCTTAGTTCTCTTGCTACAGGCCCAAATATTCTTGTGCCTATGGGATTATTCTGATTATCAATAATTACCACCGCATTACGGTCAAACCTTAAATAACTGCCATTCTTCCTTCTAATAGGAAATTTTGTACGCACAATTACCGCCTTAACCACACTCCCTTTTTTCACCGTGCTATTAGGCAGGCATTCCTTTGCACTACAGGTAATAATATCGCCAATAGAACCATAACTTTTCCCTGAACGTTTAAGCACCCCAATGCAGCATACTTTACGTACACCTGAATTATCAGCAACATTAAGAATTGTCTGCATATAAATCATTAGATGTTACTCCTTCTTTGATTCTATAATCCGTACAAGCATCCAACGTTTATCTTTAGAAAGAGGCCTGATTTCGACTATTTCAACTTTATCACCTTTTTTTACCGCATTTTGTTCATCATGCACTTTGAAATTAACAAATTTACGAATTGTCTTTTTATACAACGGATGTTTTGTCAAACGAGGCACATGCACAATACAAGTTTTATCCATTTTATTACTAATCACAATGCCTACTCTGTGTTTTAACTGACTCATTGTATTACTCATCAATCACCTTCCATTATTTTCTTTTAATTCGATTTGCTTCAAAAATGTCTTTAATCTTGCAATATTTCTACGTGTCAATTTTATCCTATGCGGCTTATCCAATTTAAAAGCCTTAATTTTAACTCTTAAAGTAAACAATTCTTCTTCTAATTGCCGTAATTTATCTTCTATCTCAAGTTTTGTATAATCTTTATATTCTTCTGTTTTATTTGCCATAACTATCCTCTTAAACCTAATTTTATCTTCTATAAACAAAACCTGCTGATAAATTTTGTTCGAAACGGTAATTTACATGCAGCTAAACGCATTGCTGCTTTTGCCACATCTTCGGGGATTCCTTCAATTTCAAAAATAACTCTTCCTGGTTTAATCACTGACACCCAAGACTCAGGCATCCCTTTGCCTTTTCCCATTCTTGTTTCCGCTGGTTTCTTCGTTACGGATTTATCAGGAAAAACTCTAATCCAAATTTTACCGCCTCTACGCACAGATCTGGTTAAAGCCACACGGGCAGCTTCCAATTGCGTATTTTTTAACCAGGCACTTTCTAATGCCTGAAGCCCGAATTCTCCAAAACTTACCTTTGCTCCACCTTTGGCACAGCCCTTTCTACGGCCACGATGGCTCTTACGATATTTTACTCTTTTCGGCATTAAAACCATTATTTCTTCTCTCCTTTATTCCCTCTGGACGTATCTGAGCGATGATTTGTGCCTATAATCACATCACCTTTATAAATCCAGCATTTAATGCCAATTACTCCATAGGTAGTACGCGCCTCGGCAAATCCATATTCAATGTTTGCCCTCAAAGTATGCAAAGGAATTTTACCTGATTTATAACTTTCTGTACGCGCTATTTCTGCTCCGCCTAACCTTCCTGCACACATTATTTTAATCCCGCCCGCGCCTGAAGCAACTGCCTGAGAAATAATTTTTTTCATTGCTCTTCTAAAAGAAATTCTTTTTTCCAGTTGAAAAGCAACATTTTCCGCGACTAATTGAGCCTCAATGGACACATTCTGTATTTCTTTGATATCAACATAAACTTCATTATTTGTCATCTGCTGCAAATTATCCCTTAAACGGTCAATATCTGCTCCATGCCTGCCGATAATCACTCCAGGCCTGCCTGAATGCACCATTACCCTTAAACGATTACCAGCTCTTTCTATTTCCACTTTTGATACATTAGCAGAGGCAAAAGTTTTCTTTATATACTTCCTAATTTTATAATCAGCTAACAAAAAATTGCCGAAATCTTTATTCTTTGCAAACCAACGCGAATTCCAATCTTTAATATATCCCAACCTAAAACTCAAAGGATGTACTTTTTGTCCCACGTTTCCTCCTAAATATATATCTTAATGTATAGCAGCTAATTCCACAGTAATATGACAACTACGTTTACGAATTCTGCTTGATCTGCCAAAAGCATTGGCCCGAGAACGTTTCCAGGTTGCGGCTTCATTAACAAAAATCCTGAAAACATACAAACTTTCTGTTTCCTCACCTTTATTTTTCGCATTAGCAATCGCAGAACGCACAAGTTTATTCAACACCGATGCAGAACGTTTTTTGATATGCTGTAATAATGCCACGGCATTATACGCTTGTTTTCCCTTAATTAATTCTGTAACTAACCTTACTTTTCTAGCAGACATACGTAAATAACACAACTTTGCTTTAACCATTTACTTTAACCTCGTTTATTTTAATCAAACTACGTCTTCTTTGCGGCTATCTTAGCCTTTATTCCGCTATGCTTTCTAAAGATACGTGTTGGAGAAAATACACCTAATTTATACCCCACCATATTTTCCGCGACAAATACAGGCATAAAAATTTTCCCATTATGCACTAAAAATGTATATCCAACAAATTCAGGAATTATTGTAGAACGCCTTGACCATGTTTTAATTGGCTTGCGCTCATGTGCTCTAGCCATCTTATCTACTTTTTTTAACAATTTTGCATCTACAAATGGGCCTTTTTTAATAGATCTTGACATAAAAAACAATACTCCTGTATTAAATTATTTTTTCGAACTACGCCGTTTTATAATAAATTTATTTGAAAATTTTTTCTTTTTTCTTGTCCTATAACCTTTAGTTGGTTTCCCCCATGGTGTAACTGGATGAGGATTACCAGCTCCAGTTTTACCTTCTCCACCGCCATGTGGATGGTCAATAGGATTCATCACTACCCCTCTAACCGTTGACCTGCGCCCTAACCATCGTGCCCTTCCTGCTTTACCTAAAGAGAGAGCATCATGATCAGGATTGCCAACCTGACCAATAGTCGCGTAACAACCTAAAGGCACAAGTCTTATTTCACCTGAAGGTAATTTAATGTGCGCGTATTTATCTTTTTTAGCCATTAGCTGCGCGGAGACACCAGCACTTCTCGCTAATACTGCCCCGCCTTTTGGCCTTAATTCAATATTATGGATAAAAGTACCTAATGGAATACTACGAATTGGCATAGCATTAGCAACCTTTATTTCCACATTCTCACCTGAAATAATTTCACTGTTAACTTGTAAGTTTATCGGAGCAATTATATAACGCCGCTCCTTATCTGTATACTCCACAAGCGCAATCCTGCTTGAACGATTAGGATCATACTCTATTGTTAAAACTTTCGCAGGCATATCATATTTATTACGTTTAAAATCAATTATCCTATATCTGCGTTTATGCCCCCCACCGCGATGTCTACACGTTATCCTGCCATTAGAATTTCTGCCACCGGTTTTCTTTAAAGCTATAGTTAAAGATTTTTCAGGTTTATCAGTAGTAATCTCAGAAAAATCTGCCCCTTTACGCCAACGCAACCCAGGCGTTATTGGTTTATAATATTTTACTCCCACTTTATTCTCCTAAAATCATTTTTATGTTAAAACTATTTTTTGGCCTTGCCTTAAAGTAATTACTGCTTTCTTCCATTCAGAAGTCTTGCCCTTTTTATACCTAACCCTTTTCGGCTTGCCAGGCATCATCTGTGTATTCACAGTATTTACTTTTACATTATAAATATATTCTATTGCCTTTTTTATTTCAACCTTATTCGCAGTTTTATCTACACAAAAAAAATACTTATTCTGCTTTTCAAAAAGCGTACTTTTTTCCGTACTCAACACATACCTAACTATTCTAAACGGAGTTAACATCCTTACCTATTTCTCCTCTTTCTTCAAACGGCTAATCAGCTGGCCTAACGCTGCTTTAGTGATCACAAAATTATCATAACTTAAAACATCTAAAGCATTAATAATTTGCCATTTTTTCAAATTCACATGTTTAATATTCCTTGCTGCCATAAAAGATGTTGCTTCAAGCTGATCATATACAAACAATATTTTTCGTTTTAAATTAAGAGTATTCAATATTTGCACAAATTCTTTTGTCTTCCCTGAATCAACCTTTAATTCATCTAAAATTTTTACCTGCTGTTCATTTAAACGCGCATTCAAACTTGAGATAAAAGCCAATCTCTTCATTTTTTTAGGCATTTTATATGAATAATCACGCGGATGCGGGCCAAAGACAATCCCGCCTTTACGCCAAATAGGACTCCTGCTGGATCCTACCCTGGCACGCCCAGTGCCTTTTTGCCGCCACGGTTTTGAATTACCGCCGCTGACATTAGCACGTGTTTTTGTTGATGCTGTGCCCTGACGCTTATTTGCCTGATACATATTAATCACCTGATGGAGTAAAGAAATATTAACTTTACCGTTAAAGATTTCCTCATCTAAGTCTATTTTAGTAACTTCTTCTCCCAGAAGGTTATACACGGATAAACTAAACATTCTACTTTTTCTTTGCCTTTCTGATCATTAAATAGCTGCCCTTATGGCCTGGTACAGCTCCTTTTACTAACAAAATATTATTTTCCCTGTCCACCTGAATAACTTTTAGATTTTGTATTGTTACTTTGCGATTTCCCATATGGCCAGGCAAATGATGCCCCCTTAATACACGGCCGGGAGTTGTTGTCGCTCCAATAGAGCCAGGCCTGCGATGATGCATTGAACCATGAGTTTTAGGGCCTCCACTCCATCCCCACCTTTTCATACCCCCCTGAAACCCTTTACCAATAGATTGACCAGTAACATCTACAAAATCGCCTTTTTTAAACATACCTACTTCTAATTTCTGTCCCACTTCATATTTACCTGAAACAACTAATAGTTCCTTAACAATTTTTTTACCAGACACTCCGCTCTTTTTAAAATGTCCTAATAAAGCTTTTGTCATTCTTTTTTCTTTTTTATCTTCAAAACCAAGCTGTATAGCCTGATAACCATCTTTTTCCTTGTTCTTAACTTGAATCACAAAACAAGGCCCAGCATTAATACAAGTAATCGGGACACAATCACCATTATCTGTAAAAACCTGAGACATTTTCATTTTTTTGCCTAAAATACCTAACATTTACTTCCTCTTTTTTTAATTATTAAAGGTGCAGGCATACCTGCCCCCTACAGGTTAATTTTTCCCCATAGATTTTAATAATGAAACATTTTACTTTATTTCTACATCTACCCCAGCAGGCAAATCCAGCTTTTTTAACGCGTCAATTGTTTTTGCTGTAGGGCTGATGATTTCTAATAATCGTTTGTGTACCCTGATCTGAAACTGTTCCCTTGACTTTTTATCAATTACCGGAGAACGTAATACTGTATATAACGACCTGTTTGTTGGTAAAGGTATTGGCCCTGAAATTTTCGCGCCTGTTCCTTTGGCAATATTTACAATGCCCTCGGTAGATTTATCCAAAACACGATGGTCATAAGCTTTTAATTTTATTCTGATTTTTTGTTGTGACATCCAGAAACCCTTTCCTATGCTGACTATATAATTTCAGAAATAACTCCAGCGCCCACTGTCCTGCCGCCTTCACGAATCGCAAATCTCAATTCCTTTTCCATGGCTATAGGAACAATTAATTC
>QNCH01000064.1 GCA_003645745.1 Candidatus Omnitrophota bacterium | reverse complement strand
GAAGCTGTGAAATAATACCCCATTATTTTTTTTCGCGTTTTTTCTCCGACGAGACATAAAAAGAAACTGACGAAAAACGGTGATTATTTCATCTCACCGATTACAATATACTCAAACGTAATTGGTTTGCAATTTTAGGTCCCCCTGCACCGCATTTTGAAACATTCTTCAATCGCCAAACCGCAGGCGCAGCGAGCTGTGCCTGCGGTTTGGCTTAGGTCAGAACGTTCCAATCTAGGGCACAGGGAAACGCCTAAATTTTACAAATCAATTACGTTTGAATATAACTTGGCAGAAGACAACAATAGTTGCAACAAAAAGTCTCCATTCACTCACCGAGTACCAAATTTAAAAAATCAAGTTGACAAATGGGTGACAACAGTATACACTATAAAGTGACAAGGAAAAAGGAGGATTAAATGTACTTTATCACTATAAGAGACTTGCGTAACAAGTCAGCAAAAATTCAAAGGGATCTTCCAAAAGAAAAAGAGATGGTACTTACTTCTAATGGTAAACCTATTGCTATTTTGGTCGCTACATCCACAAGTAGAGTCGAGGAATCTCTGGCTTTGTTTCGCCGCGTACGGGCAATGGAAGCAGTGGAACATCTGCAAAGACATTCTGTGGAAGCTGGCACTAATCGAATAAGTTTAAAAGAGATTAACAAAGAAATTGTTGCTGAACGTAAGAATCGACAAACAAAATGAAAGTGGTCTTAGATACAAATGTTTTAGTCTCTGGTTTGCTTTCGCCTTTTAGTATCCCAGGTGAAATCATAAGATTAGTCGCTTCTGGAGCTTTAGCGCTTTGTTATGATGCCCGTATTCTTTCTGAATATAGAAATGTTTTGTTCCGCCCAAAATTTTCTTTTGACCAAATTCGTGTAGATGACCTGCTTGAACAAATAAAAATTTATGGTTATGTAACCACAGGAAAACTACTGATCAAAAGACTACCGGATCCAGATGATGAGCCTTTTTTAGAAGTGGCGCTTGGAAGCGAATCTCAATATTTGATAACAGAAAATCTAAAGCATTATCCGGTAAAAAAACGACTGGGCATACTGGTACTATCACCAAGAGACTTTCTGGAAATTTATAGGAAGAAATAACTTCGTCAACTGTAATTAGTTTGCAAAATTCAGGCTTTTCCATGTGCTGTAAATTGGAATGTTCTGACCTAAGTCAAACCGCAGGCGAAGCTTGCTGCGCCTGCGGTTTGGCGATAGAAAAACGTTTCAAGATGCAGTGTAGGACATCATAAAATTACAAACCTATTGCGTTTGAGTATAATACCAATTCAAAACTCCAAAGAACCCTAAATATTAACAATTTTATCTACTATTTCACTCATAATTTTTGCAGTAGAACTATTTTTCTTAAAATGGATAAAAGGCTGGCCTGAATCGGAAAACGTAACTATCTCAGGATCAAGAGGAATCCGCTCTAAAAAAGGAACTGCTAAATCAAAAGCAACTTTTTCTCCGCCTCCTTTTCCAAACAATTCTATAAATTTTCCACAATGAGGACATTTTAACCCGCTCATATTTTCAATTACTCCAAGCACTGGAATTTTTAATTGTTTCGCGAACAAAATACTTTTACGGGAATCCAATATTGCTACATCCTGCGGTGTTGTAACAACAATTGCACCATTTAGATCTGGAATAAGCTGACAAACACTTAATGGTTCATCTCCTGTTCCCGGAGGAGAATCAACAATTAAATAATCAAGCTCCCCCCAATTAACATCGCTTAAAAATTGCCTTATAGCTGACATTTTAAGGGGCCCGCGCCAAATAACAGGCTGGTCACTACTTTCCATTAATAAATCAATACTAACCGCTTTTAAATTAGGTAAAACTGCTACAGGTTCTATTCCTGAATCAGACCAGATAAGTTTTTTCCCTTCAATCCCCAGCATTTTAGTAATGTTTGCCCCATGAATATCCACATCCAAAATACCAACTTTATATTCCTTAACAGCTAATTCATAAGCCAAATTCACTGCTACCGTAGTTTTGCCAACACCACCTTTGCCGCTAAAAACAATAATCTTATTTTTTATTTTAGATAAACAATTTTTAAGTCGTTCATTCTGTTCTAATTGCTGTTTTTTCTGTTCAGCTTCTTGCATAAATAGCTATCTCCTTATTCAAATTAAAAACAGGGTACAGGTAACCGGGGGCAGGGAACAAAATCAGTTTTTCCTCCACTCTTAGGGACTGTAATGAAATAAATGTAATATTTATTTCATTACAATCCCTAAACCCAGTCAATTGTACCCTATTTTTATAATATACTCAAGCCTTAACCATTTTTGCCCCGCATTTAGAACAATTTATAGAATAGCAAGGAACTCCTACTTGATGAGAAACTCTCAGGCCACACTTAGGGCACACACAACTACTCCCAGGGCCTGAGCCTGGACGGCTTCCTCCCATTCTACCTCCTCCTCCCATGCCTCTGCCTGTTCCCGCGCCTCCTCCAAAAGGGCCTGTACCATCTCCCCGCGGCATATTACACCTCCTTATTTCTTTTAAATTAGATAATTAATTTCAAATCACAGATTTCAAATTAAAAAAAATCTACCCCTTACAAGGACACTACGATACAAAGTTTCCACGTCATCAGAAAAAACAAAAGCTCAAACAAGTCCACAATCTATACTCAAATGTATCCTCAAACATATACTCAAACGTAATAGGTTTGCAACTTATTTTGAATATTTTCACGCAGTTTTTTTTGCCGCAGATTCCAGTTCTATAATCCGCTGATTAATCACCCCAATCTCTTCCTGCATAGCTTTAGCCTGGCTTTTAAGCATCTCTGCTTGCTGCTCAGAAGTCATTGGCGGATTATATGGATTCGCGTAAGGAACTTCTGGATAATCTGCCGCGTATGAATACGCTCCTCTACCCAAACCGCGGCCTCTTCCGCCACGGCCAAATCCTCTTCCACGCCCATAACCAAAACTACCGCGCCCCGGAATTGGACTCATATAACCTGCGCAATAACCTGCTCCTCTACCGGTCATTGGCCCCATGCCTGCCGGCCCTGTTCTATCTCCTCCTGGCATATCAATCACCTCCTTATACATTTATCACATACACCATAAAATTGAACAATATGTCTATTAATTTTAAAACCATATTTTTTAGAAAGATTTTTTTCTGTCTTTTTGAACAACTCCATCTCATCTTTAATAAATTCAGTATAATCAATAACCCGATTACATTGTGTACAAATTAAGTGATGGTGATAATGATATTCACGTTCTAAACTTCTGATTAATTCATACCTTGCCTTGCCATCTCCAAAATCAAATTTGAAAATCAAACTAACCTGTACAAGCAATTCCAATGTTCGGTACACTGTAGAAAGCCCTATGCTGGGATAAATTCTATGCACTTCTATATATATTTCTTCAGCGCTTAAATGTTTAGTAGTTCTGCTTAAAACATCTAAAATAGCTTGCCGCGGCAAAGTCAAGCGATACCCATGTTTTCTAAATCTGCCATGCCACAACATTGCGCCTTTACCAAACCCTCTTGGCATTTTTATCTCCTTACTGAGAATGATTCTCTTTCCCAATTAAAGTATACAACATATTCCTCACTAATGTCAAGGGGAAATAGGGGATAAGAGATAATCGGTGAATGAAGCGGGAATCTACTTTGAAAATTTGAATTATTTTAAAATGATAAGTTTATGGCCATCCCCGCTTCATTCAGAAGCTGGGAAATAATTACTGTTTTACGCCTGTTCACCTTTATGTCTCGTCGGAGAAAAAACGTGAAAACGTAAAAAGGGGGTATTTTTTCACAGCTTCTGACTAAAGCGGGATTTCAGTCAGATTACGGATATGAGACGGAGATGACAAACGCATCATCCTTTACTGTAATGCTTTAATATCATTTCTCTGTCTTCATTATCTTTATTTCCTTTGTAATAAATTTCTATCAATTCAATAACATCATCTTGCTCATAATATGCGTATATCACCCGAATTCCACTTGCCGCACCTTTGCCTTTTAATGCTTTGCAAGCAAATTTTCTGGCTTTATATATCTTTGGATGTTCAATGCCAAGATCGGATATTCTAACAACACCTTTATTATTAATATTTAATTTATGAGTAAGTTTTAGCTGATTAGTGATAAAAATATTTAAATCATCATCAAGCGTTTTAAACTTTTTGGCTAATTTCTTAAAATCCTTCTCAAATTCAAAAAGCTTACAGATGACATTAAAAATTTTTGTCACTGTAATTCCTTACTGAGTAGGGAGGGGTACGATAGAATACTGACTCATAATCTATGACTTGACCTTCTTCCGTTGTCAACCAGGGAACGTCATTATGAGAATACTGACTAATCTCAGCAGCGTTAAATTCAGACAGTTTTTCAAGCACCTGGTCTATCATTTTTATTTCATGAGCCTTTAACTTTGTAAGGTCCGGATTCCTCTTTGGAAGATACTTGGTTTGAGGATATTTAAAATATGCGTCGCAAACTTCGATTAAATCCTCACCTTTCATTTCTCCCACTATCTTTATAAATTCCTTTGGAGTAGGGCCATGATAATTTTTTATATATGTTGCGCCTATAAGTTGTTCTTCATACCTTTCATAAAAATCAAAATCAATATAATAGAGAAGTTTATACAAAACAGTTTGTCCTACATTAGGCTTAGAACCGACCTTCCCCAAAATATAAAGCAAAACCTCTTTGAATTTATCAATATTTTCCTGTGGAACATTTATCCTAATACCACTTTTTCCCTTTGGTTTTGCTCTGAATTTTTTTTCTAACACTACTTCAATATCCTTATCTAAGCTGAGAAGCACGTCTGTAGACATATTAAAAATTTTGGATAATTTTGCAATCTCCTCAGCGCTTATTTTTCTTACACCATTCTCTATTTGAGAAATTGCAACTCTGCTAATACTCAATTTTATAGCAAGAACTTCCTGCGAAAGGCCTAACTTCGCTCTAATTGTTTTTATCTTCGTTGATAGTTGTTTATAAAAAATACCCATCTTTGACACCTCCTTCTGCGTTTATTTAAAGCATAGCATATGTAAGATAATACGTCAAGCCTTTGTTTGATTTTATTACAAGAATATTAGATTTAATAATAATCAGGGTACAGGGTGCATGATTCTGGGTACAAAAAATTGGGTTCAGGGGACAAAGGAAAAGTGTCCCTTAAATTCAACGCCCATCAATAAATCCACACATATACTCAAACGCAATTAATTTGTAATTTTATGACATTCCCCTCACACTTCATCTTGAAACGTTCTTCATTCGCAACCCCTTAGGCGCAGCAAACTGCGCCTGCGGTTTGAACGTTCCAATCTAGGGCACAGGGAAACGCCTAAATTTTGCAAACCTATTACGTCTGAGGATATCAACATCAATTTCCCATAATGTTGGATTCATTTTTGAAATTGCAATGATTAGCTCTGTATAATTCTTCAGGCTTTTTTCAAGAAGAAAAGAGGAACCTCGCAGCATTCCCCAACTTGATAAATAAAAACTTATTTGCAAACAACTCATTTGAAGATTATTTTTATTTGCTAATTCTGAAAATTTATTTCCTTTGTAAAATGAATAAAAATAATTGTAACAAAAATCAAAAGAAGCATATTTCTCATTTGGTTTTCTTCCTTTGTTTTTACCACTTCCTGCTAACAATTGATTGATTGATTTTTTAATATCCATTACCTTCGGCTATTTAAAAATCTCCTTTCACTTGCTCCCTGCAATAGCCAACTTAGACATTACAACAAGCTCCAGGTATAAAAAGTCAAAGGGTTTTAAAATATAACCATAAGCACCCAATTCCATTGCTCTTTTAATATTTTCATCGTCTTGTCTTCCAGTTACCATTACCACCCCTAAATTTGGGTTTATCTCTAAAAGTTTTTCCAAAGCAGTAATGCCATCCATTACCGGCATATTAACATCAAGCAAGGCAACTGAAAATTCTTGAGAACGAGCAAGTTCGAGCGCCTTTTCACCATTTTCAGCCGCCGCTACCTTTGTATAGCCCTTTTTCTTAAAAAAAGTACTCAGAACGCGACGAATTTCCAGCTCATCATCAACAATAAGAATTGATTTTTCTTTCCTTGTAGACAAATCCTGAGAAACGCGCGCATTACCCTTAATAAACCTGTTTATTTGTTCTACAAGCTGCATAATTTCTACATCTTTACTTAAAACTTCGTTAGCTCCGGCAATTCGAGCTTCCTTTTCAATTTCAGGTGTAACAACACCTGAATAAATCACCACAGGTATGTTCTGATGCAACTCTTTGATTCTTTTCAAAACAAAAATCTCTGACTCTCCGGCTAATTTAATATCCAGAAGAACGAGGCCAAAAGGCTCTTGAATAATACAAGCCAATGCCTGCTCCGCGGTTGAAACAGTAACAACATTATACCCTTCCTTAACCAAGGCTTTACGCAAAAGCTCCCTAATCTCGAGTTCATCATCTACAACCAATATTTTTGTCATCAGAAAATACTCCTCTTTTATATATACTCAAACGTAATAGGTTTGAATATAAAGCAGTAATCATTACTACAGAGAGAAATCCTGTCTTTTTATCCCTCTTTAGTTTTGTTACGGGTTTGAGTATAAATCCCCCCCCCCTACATGGTAATCTTCTTTACCACAGAAGTCTCATCTACTTCTTTTGAAAAATAATGATATTTAATCCCAAAAAAAAGTGTTGCAAGTGCTAAAATCACGACAAAAATTCCCACAGCCAGCTTTTTCGAAATAAAAAACTTAGATTTTATATTTTCTTGCTCAGTTTGTTTTAACCTGAAAAGGATTGTATAGCTTAAGTCAGGTGGAACATTAACATCACCTAATTGCCACAGCTGATTAGAAATAGAACCTATCCTTCTTACATAATCCTTACACTTCTTACAGACATTAAGGTGGGCAACAAAAAGCTTGTATTCATCTTCTACAAGTAAATCGTTTAAAAAGGCTTTTAATTTTTCCCGGATATCGCTGCAATCCATTTTAAAATTATCATTCACTGTTTAAAACCTCCTCAACCTTCTCTCTGAGATGAATCCGCGCACACACTGTTTGAACGCGCACATCACTTTCAGGCATCTTAAGGATAGCAGAGATGTCTTTATAGCAAAGATGGAACTGGTCACGCAAAAGCAGAAATATCTTTTCCTTAAAAGTAAGTGTTTGAAGAGCTTTTTTTACCATAAAAAGAGAATTTCTTTTTTCAGGAGGTAAATCAGCAAAATTAGCATCATCTAAAAAAGGAATTATTTTCGCGTCCCGGCTCCTTTTAATAGCTGCTCTAATCAACCTGATCAGAAAAAAACTTTTATTTTTAAGAAAACATCCAGAACTAAACGCCTTAACAAAACTGGACACCGTAATATCATACGCTTGATCAAAATTATCTCCGTTCAAATACAATACCAAAGCAAAAATTCTTTGCTGATACTGCTCTACAAGTGACTTTACAACCACTTCATTGTCCAATGTGGACAGACTTATATCGCTATAGCCGCTATCGATCATTTATCCCTTTGCATATACTCAAACGTAATAGATTTACTTTTTCCCATACTGAATTTATCCTCTATATCACACTTCCCCTTTAGTGACCGTAAAAAAATAAAGTTTACATTTCTACCTCACAGATTCAGGCCATCTTTACCTGATCTTCAATCACGATTTCCTCAATGTACCTCAAGTACGCCGTGAAAATCGTTTATTCAGATCAGACAAATCTGACCTAAATCTGTGGCTATAAATGTAAACTTT
>QNCH01000063.1 GCA_003645745.1 Candidatus Omnitrophota bacterium | reverse complement strand
CAAGGCACAGTCGCGCAGTCAGGCGCGTTGTATTCAGCTCCCGCTGTTCCTGCTGTCGGAGCTACGCTTTTAACTGCTTTAGAGGACGCCGGCGGCACTAGTCTTTTAACTGCAGGAGATATTATTACTTTAAGCGGTAAAAAGGGCGGGGTTGCTTTTAGCGCGGAAACTAAAGTAGTGGGTGCAGCAGATTTTACTACTTACCAAAACTTGCTGGATTGGGTCGGCCAATATTACGGCATAGCTTCAGGGGAAACTTATGGAGCTTACAGCTCTGGAGTTAGTATAGACACAGGCGGAGAAGTATTAATTCAAGGCAATAAAGGCGAAGGCAATGCCTTAACATCTATATCTATGACTGCGACAGATTCCGCTGGAACTACAGATAAAACTGCTTTTAATACAGTATTAAGCGTTTTAGGCAATACTGTACAGGACGCGGATGGAACCAGCGTGGCTTCGGAGATGACAGTTTATGATTCACAAGGCGTGTCTCATGGAATAAAAGTTATTTACAGCAGAAATAGTTCGAATACCTGGTCATGGACCGCAGATTGCGTTGATGATAATAGCGGAGGCAGGTGTGTAACTAATGACGGAGCAGTCAAAGAGCTTGTTTTTTCTGCTTCTGGAGCGTGGAGCAGTGATACAGGAACTTTGTCTGTAGATTTAGGGGATGCTCATAATTTGTCTATTGACCTTGATATGACGGGCTTAAGCCAGTTCTCCGGCACATCCGGAGTGAGTACAAGTGAGCAGAATGGTTATCCCCGCGGTACTCTGGATAAATTTTCTGTAGGCAATTCAGGGGTGCTTACCGGCATATACACTAATGGGTTAACCAAAACTCTCGGACAGATAGCATTAGCGCGTTTTGCTAATCCCGGCGGATTGCTCAAAGAAGGCAACAATATTTATAAGCAGGCGACAAATTCCGGCGTAGCTCAGATCGGCGCGCCTGGTTCAGGAGGCCGCGGTTCAATTAATAATGGTTTTTTGGAAATGTCTAATGTGGATTTAGCGGAAACATTTACAGATATGATTGTAACACAACGTGGTTTTCAGGCAAATTCAAGAATTATTACTACTTCTGATGAAATGCTGCAGGATCTGGTAAATTTAAAAAGGTAAATATATAAATGAGAGATTATACTCAAACGCAATTGGTTTATAAAATTTAGGCGTTTTCCTGTGCTGTAGATTGAAACGTTCTGACCTAAGTCAAACCGCAGGCGCAGCTTGCTGCGCCTAAGGATTTGCGAATGAAGAACGAATCAATATGCAGTGCAGGGGAATGTCATAAAATTACAAACCAATTGCGTTTGAGTATAATTGTCTTGTAGGGGGCAGGCATGCCTGTCCAGCTATGCTAGGTTCCCTACAGGGTTATTGATAATATATTGCCTAATGGATTAGATAAAATGATAAAAGTAACTTTATTTGATAATCAGGAAATGTTTATTAACGCGGATTTGATTGAAAGTGTAAAATCCACTCCTGATACTGTAATTTCTTTAACAATAAACAAGACAATTATGGTTAAGGAAACTGTTGAGGAAATAGTACGGGAATTTATTGTTTATAAACAATTAATGCATAATCCCGGCCTTTTGAACCCTGATCTTGGGCAAGGATAAAAAATGGATCTATCAACTGTAATTGGGATTATTGCTGGCATTCTTTTAATTGTAGTTACAATTTTATTAGGCGGCAGCCTAATGGCATTTGTAAATATTCCTTCAGTAGCAGTAACTATTGGCGGAATGATTTCAGCAACTTTAATTAATTATCCTTTGCCAAAACTTATGGGTGCAATTGCAGTCGCGCAAAAAGCGTTTTTTTGGAAACTGCCTGAATGTACGGAAATAATTACAATGCTTGGACAATATGCTACTATAGCAAGAAGAGATGGAGTGTTAGCTTTAGAATCAACTATAGAAACAATACAAGACCCTTTTATGAAAAAAGGTGTACAAATGGTGGTTGACGGCACAGCGCCTGATTTGACAAAAATAATTTTAAGCAATGATATGAGTTTTTTAGAAGACAGGCATAGAGAAGGACAGGGGATATTTCTAGCAATGGGCACATACGCGCCTGCTTTTGGGATGATTGGTACTCTGATTGGCCTTGTGCAAATGCTGCAAACAATGGATGATCCATCTTCTATTGGTTCAGGAATGGCTGTGGCTTTGTTAACTACTTTGTATGGAGCAATCGTAGCTAATTTAATTTGCCTGCCGATTGCTGGAAAATTAAAAACCCGCAGTGAGGAGGAAATTTTATTAAAACAAATAGTTCTTGCCGGAGTTGAGGCAATACAGTCTGGTGACAGCCCGCGCATAGTGGAAGAAAAACTGAAAGTTTTTATTCCTCCTAAACGCAGGGATAATCTTTCGAAAGGACAATAATGGGTAAAAAAAAAGAACAAGGTATTCCCGGCTGTCCTTTATGGATGATGACTTTTGGCGATTGTATGTCTTTGCTTTTGACTTTTTTTGTAATGATTATTTCTTTTACCAGTTTTGATGAAGTTAAGGTTCAAAAAGCATTAGGCTCTTTGCATGAAAGCCTGGGGTTAATGGGACAGCAGCGCAGGCAAATATATACAGACAGCTTAATGCGTATGCTTAGTGAATTTTACAGTATTGAGGCATCTTTGCAAAAAGGATATGTTAGTGATAGTGGTTTAAAAGAGGATAGCCCGCAAGCAACATATAATTTGACAGAGCAATTTAAGGGTGTGGGGCTTTATGATTTTATTAATATCGCGCATTTGCAAAAAGGATTGGTCATTGAGATTGAAAATGTCGCGCTTTTTGACTACGGCAAAGCTGAGATTAAGGAGCAGTTTGTGGATATATTACAGGAAATTACCTGTGTGCTTAAAGTTCTGCCTAATAATGTTATTGTTGAGGGGCACAGCGCTGATGAGTTTGAGGATAATGGACAGTTTCCTGATAATTGGGCAATTTCTGCTGCTAGGGCAGCCAGTGTTGCCGGGTTTTTAATTAATGGCGGGATAAAACCTGAAAAAATTTCAATTATGTCTTACGCGCACACAAGGCCTTTATTCAGCAATGATTCAGCCGCGCATAGAGAAAGAAACAGGCGTGTGGAAATAGTCATTGAGAGTAAAAAATAATAGGAAAAATTATGGCTAAAAAAGAAGAAAGTCCAATGGAGGCGCCTTCGTGGATAGCGCTTTATTCGAGCTTGATGACTTTGTTAATGGCTTTTTTTATTGCATTAACCACTCTTGGTACTTATGGTGGCCAGAAATTTCAAAAGGTTGTAGGTTCTCTTCAGGAAGCTTTTTCAATGTTTTCCTCAGGAGGTTCAGGCGCGTTTTTTAAAAATGTTTTTACTGCTCAATCTGGAGATGTTTCTATCTCACCAGCTTCCGCGAAAATGGATAAGTCAAAATTGGTGATGATTATGGAGCATGAATTGCAAAAGGAAAATCAGGAGGGGTATCATAATTTAAAAATTGATTATGCTTCTTTGAATATGATTGCGGTTAATATAAATGATACAATTATTTTTAATTTTAACAGCTCTGCTTTAACCGAAGAAGCTAAAGCTCTCTTAGATAAAGTAATCAGAGTTTTAAATGACCAGCCTTATAAACTTTTAGTAAAGGGGTATTGTGAGAAGGATGAAAAAAATGGCGGCCAATGGGAATTATCAGTAGATAGGGCGGTAAATGTAATTAAGTATGTACATAAATATGGTAACATCGGTTATGAGAGGCTTTCTGCCCAGGGCTTTGGCGGGTATCAGCAATTCGAGACAAAAGAGGATGTTCTTGATTCGTTTATTGGAGGAAGATGCGTGAGAATAGTTTTAAAAAGGCAGAGAAAATAAAAATATTGGAAAGACAAAAGGTGAAATATACTCAAACGTAATAGGTTTGTAAAATTTAGGCGTTTCCCTGTGCCCTAGATTGGAACGTTCTGACCTAAGTCAAACCGCAGGCGCAGCTTGCTGCGTTGAGGATTTACGAATGAAGAACGAATCAATATGCAGTGCAGGGGAATGTCATAAAATTACAAACCAATTGCGTTTGAGTATATAGGCTTTTAATATTATTTGTTTATCAAACCCAGGATAATAATCCGAAGATAACGGGTATGATGAATCATGCCCCTACAGATTAGATTTTGATGAAAAATTTTTCAATAGATATTGAAAGGGGGAGTTATGGCAGATCCTGAAGTAGTGGAAGAAGGCAAAGAAGCGGAAAAACCCAGCGCTAAAAAATCTCCGTTAAGCATGGTTATGGTTATTGCGATAGTTGCAATAATTCTTGCCCTTGTTGCGGCATTTTTGTTAGTAAAAGCTTTAACCCCACAAAAGGGGCAAGGAGTTCAGCCGCAGGCAGAGCCAAAACAGGAACAGGTTGAAGAAGGTGAGATTAAGTCTATGGGGCATTTATATTCTTTTGAGAACCCGCTGATTGTTAATCTTGCAGGCACAAACGCGGAGAGATACCTGAAAGTAGAGATGTCTTTAGAAATAGACAGCCCAAGAGTGAAGACAGAGTTGGATTCGCGTAAACCTCAAATATTGGATTTATTAATTAATATTCTTTCTAATAAAACATTAGACGATATTTCTACAACCGCGGGACGGAATATGCTCAGACAGGCAATGATTGATAAAATTAATGCTAAATTAGAAACAGGCAGGTTGAAAAATATTTATTTTGTAGAATTTGTTGTGCAATAAAAATAGGGGAGAAATGCTTGAAACTGAAGTTTATGATTTTGAACAGCCTGAAAGAGTGTCTAAAGACGCAATGCGCGGAATTTCTCTTTTATATGAAAATTTTGCGCGTATTTTGAGTTCTGATCTTACAACATATTTACGCTCAATTATAGAAATATCTTTAGATAATGTAAGGCAGCTAACATATAATAAATTCGCGGCTGAGCTTGCTAATCCTGGGTTTTTTAATGTATTTGAACTGCAGTCTATAGAAGGCAAAGCAGTTTTAGAAATTAGTTTAAATATTGTTTTTTCTTTGATTGACAGATTATTAGGAGGTACAGGCAGCGCTGATATAGCATATAGAGAGCTTACAGAAATTGAGCAGAAAGTGCTGGGTACAATTATTGACAAGGTTGTTATTGCTTTAAAGAACACGTGGCAGCCAGTAGCGCCAATAGTTTTTAAACCTTTAGCGCAGGAGACAAATCCTCAGTTTGTGCGTATAGTGCCGCCAAATGAATTTGTTGTGGTAGTTGATTGCCGCGTAGGAGTAGGAGGACAGACAGGAGTTTTGAAAGTGGTTGTTCCTGTTCTTAGTTTGGAACCTGTTCTGAACAAATTAAATATAGAGCAGAAAAATCACAAACAGCAGATAGATAAAAAAGCAATGATTGAGATGGGGAAAAAGCTCCAGACGATTATTGTTCCTTTAAATGCTTTTTTTAGCAGCGCAAAAATTACATTACAGCAAATTTTAGAAATGAAGGAAGGAGATATTATTAAGTTGCCGATGGGTATGAATAATCCGGTGAATGTCGCGGTTAAAGGTAAAATTAAGTTTTATGGACGGATTGGGGTAAAAGATAATAGCCGTGCAGTTCAAATTGTAGAATGTAGGTAATCTGCTTATTGTGAAAAGGGAGAAGATATGGCAAATGATAAGCCTTTAAGTCAGGAAGAGATTGACCAATTAACTAAAGGAGGCGCGGTTGCAGAGGCAACTGCCGCTCAGGAAGCTCAAACACAGGTTGCAGGTGATGGCGGACCGCAAAAGGCGCAGTTTTCAGATCTTGCTAAGCCTGCAGTTCCAGGCAAAGCTAACAGTATTGATTTAATTATGGATGTGCCTATGGATGTAACAATTGAATTAGGCAGGACTATGATGAGCATTAAAGATATATTAGCGTTAGGCAGCGGATCAATTATCGAATTAGATAAACTGGCTGGAGATCCAGTAGATATTTTAGTAAATAATAAACTGATTGCTAATGGAGAGGTTGTGGTGATTGAGGACAATTTTGGCGTTAGGATTACTAATATCGTCAGTCAGGAGCAAAGAGCGGATGGGTTAACTTAATAATTGTTAATGATTTGGTGAGTATTACAAAATAAATTACAATGTAGGGGGTTGATTTATCAAAGCCGTAATAATAATTTCGTAATAATAATGAATTTAATTGTGAATCAAAAAACTATGGGTAAGAGAAAATTTGGATAGGGGTGAGCTATTACCCGTAAATATGGAGAATAGTTAATTTAATATGCAGGCAAGAGTAAACAGGGTGCAGGGTTCAGTGTGTGTTTTTATCTGCGGGGTAGTTTTATGCTTTTTTTTATGCTGTGATAATTTGTGCGCGCAGGATTCAAATTATTTAAAACACGCGCTTGAAAATGAAAACCATCTGAGTACTCAGAATACACAAGATAATGTTTCTATTGCCTCTGTATTGATCAGGCTTAGTTTTTCTCTTTGCATTGTTATTGGGCTGATGATTTTATTTGCCTATATGTTTAAAAAATTTATTGGCAAAGGAAATTTATCCCTAAAGCCTGGATTAATCAGGGTAATTAGCGCAGAGTACATTGCGCCTAAAAAGATGATTTATATTGTTGACATTGCTGGAGAAATTTTGGTGCTTGCTTGCGACTCAAGCAGCTTGCGGTTTTTAACAAAAATTACAGATGAGAAAGTTAAGGTTATTCTGTCTTCCCAGACAAAAAAAACAGTAACACAGAATAAAGGATTTTTAAAGATTTTTTCCAGCGCTGTACAGGATTTTACAACCAACAAGACTTCTATTCAAATGAATAACAGCAAGGATGAGAATTTTCAAAAGGATAACGCGATTAAAGATATCGCGAAGCAAATTAAAAAATTAAAGCAATTACGAAATGGATAAATGGATTATAAGAAAATAAGCCGCATTTTAATAATAATGTTTTGCTGTGCGTTATTCTTAAATATAACCGCTTATGCCTTTGGAGTTCCGGCGTTTAATTTTGTGCATGAGGCAGCAGGCCCAAAAGAAACAGCTCTTAGTTTGCAGATAATGTTTCTTTTGACTATTTTGGCATTAGCTCCGTCAATATTGATTATGACTACCTGTTTTACCAGAATTATTATTGTTTTATCTTTTTTAAGGCAGGCTTTAGGAACAAGGCAGCTTCCTCCAAATCAATTATTAGTGGGGCTGGCGTTATTCTTAACTATGTTTATTATGATGCCTGTGTGGAATGAAATTAACACAAAAGCATTAGCTCCTTATACTGCTAATGAAATTTCACAAAAACAAGCTTTTGAGAATGGCCTTGTGCCGCTGCGTAAGTTTATGCTTACCAATGCGAGAGAAAAGGATCTCGCTCTTTTTATAAGCATTGCTAAAATTTCCAAACCTGAATCCGCGCATGAGGTGCCAATGCGGGTGTTAATTCCTGCTTTTATTATTAGCGAGTTAAAAACAGCATTTATTATGGGATTTCTTTTATATCTTCCTTTTTTGATTATTGATTTAGTTGTTGCCAGTGTGGTGATGTCTATGGGCATGATGATGCTGCCTCCGGTTTTAATTTCAATGCCGTTTAAATTGCTTTTATTTATTTTAATTGACGGCTGGTATTTAATTATTAAAGCATTAGTCGGGAGCTTTTACTTATGACCGAACAGGCTGCGGTAGCTTTATTAAGGGAAACTATTTTTACAGCTCTCCTGGCAGCTTCGCCAATGTTAATTGCCGCGATTGTTGTTGGTGTTGTGGTTTCAATTTTTCAGTCAATAACTCAAATTAAGGAAATGACATTGACATTTGTTCCTAAAATAGTTGCTGTATTTGCGGTGGCAATGTTGTTTTTCCCCTGGATAGCACAGCTTGTTTCAGGCTTTACCTTGAGGTTGATTGCTCAAATCCCTAATTATATAAGGTAATCAGTAATAAATAACTAATTTCAGATTACAAATTACAAATT
>QNCH01000062.1 GCA_003645745.1 Candidatus Omnitrophota bacterium | reverse complement strand
TTGCCAGAATTACCAGATTAGCCGGCAGCAGAATATAAAAGAAACAATTAGCCCTGCACAGTTAAGTTTTATTATGCTTAAATTACAGCAACAGGGAGCGCAGAATATTGATTTAGTGTCTCCTGGCCATTTTATGCCTCAAATAGTTGAAGCGATTTATCTTGCGCGAATAAAAGGATTAGAGCTGCCAATTGTTTATAATACGAACGCTTATGAGAATATTAATGTGATAAAATTTTTATCAGGTATTGTAGACATTTATCTGCCTGATGTCAAATATAGTAACGCTTATATGGCGGAAAAATATTCTCAAGTACCGGATTACCCTGAAATTGCTTTTAAGGCAATAGTTGAAATGTATAAGCAATGCGGAGGATTGATTATAAATGAGGCAGGCTGCGCGCAAAGCGGAGTTTTGGTGCGTCATTTAGTTCTGCCTGGAAAAATTGCCGGAAGTTTTGAAATTTTGGAGTTTTTGAAGTATAATATTAGTTTAGATGTTGGCTTAAGTTTAATGAGTCAGTACGCGCCTTGTTATCAGGCGGGCAGGTTTGCAGAGTTAAATAGAACAATAACTGTTGCAGAATATAATGAGGTTGTTAATTTTGCTGAATTTTTAGGATTTGAGAATTGCTGGGTGCAGGCAATAGAAAGCAATGCGGTTTATTTCCCTGACTTCGCAGGCAAAGAGGTTTTTTAAAAAACGAGAGGATTTGGAATTTGGTTAAAATTAAGCGGGCATTGGTGAGTGTTTCTGATAAAACAGGGTTGGAAGAATTTGTAAAAGTTTTAGACTTCTTTGGCATAGAAATTTTATCTACTGGCGGCACAGCCAAACTAATTCAAAATTTAGGCGTAAAAGTTAAAAAAGTAAGTGATTTTACTGGTATGCAGGAGATGCTTGGCGGCCGAGTCAAAACATTGCATCCTAAAATACATGGAGCCTTGCTTGCTGTACGTAATAACCCTGAGCATTTAAATGACGCAAAAGAATATGGGCTTGAGTATATTGATTTAGTTGTAGTTAATCTTTATCCTTTTGAGCAGATTAGTCAGAAATCAAGCGTAAGTTTAGAAGAGGTAATTGAAAATATTGATATTGGCGGGCCTGCAATGCTGCGTTCTGCGGCTAAAAATTATAAAAATGTTGCAGTAATTTGTAATCCGCAGCGTTATCAGGAAATTATTTCTGAAATAAAAATATATAATGGAGCAATTACTCCTGAGACTTGTTTTCAGCTTGCGGTGGAGGCCTTTTCACGTACAACCGAATATGATCAGGCAATTGCTGTTTATTTAAAAGATAAGATGCGCGGCAGCAGAAAAAATGTGCTTTTGCCTAAAACTTTAAATTTAAAATTTAATAAAGTTCAGGACTTACGTTACGGTGAGAATCCGCATCAACATGCGGCTTTTTATAGAGCGATATCTTCTAAGCTAAATGGCATAAGCGCGGCAAAACAATTACATGGCAAAGAATTATCATTCAATAATATTATGGATTTAGATGCTGTGTTGAACATTCTTAGAGATTTTAACCAGCCCTTAGCAGTGATTGTTAAACATACTAACCCTTGCGGCGCTGCAATCGCGGAAAATATTGGTGATGCTTATGCTGCTGCCCTAGATTGTGACCCAATGTCTGCTTTTGGCAGTATTGTTGGAACCAATAGAACAATAGATAAATTTTGCGCTAAAAAGATGATTTCTTCTGGATTTATTGAATGTATTTTTGCTCCAGGGTATAAGCAAGATGCCTTAGAAATTTTAAAATCTAAAAAAAATGTGCGGCTTATGCAGGGTGATTGCAGTGTTTCAAACTTGGCCGATTATAATGAATTAGATTTTAAAAGAGTTCTTGGGGGAGTGCTGGTTCAGGATAAAGATTCGCGGATTCTTGATTTGCATGCTTTAAAGACCACTACGATTAAAGAACCTTCTAAAGAGCAGATGGAGTCTTTACTTTTTGCCTGGTCAATGGTTAAACATATAAAATCTAATGCAATTGTTTTATCAAGAGACACAAAATTGGTCGGCATAGGAGCAGGCCAAATGAGTCGTGTTGATAGTGTGATTATTGCGATAAATAAAGCTAAACAGAGCGTAAAAGGGGCAGTTTTGGCGAGTGACGCGTTTTTTCCAAAAAAAGATGCAATAGAACAAGCGGCAGATGCTGGTATTAGCGCGATTATTCAGCCTGGCGGATCAATCAGGGATAAAGAGGTAATTGCTGCTGCGGATAAAGCGGGTATAGCTATGGTTTTTACAGGCACAAGGCATTTTAAACATTAAATATACTCAAACGTAATAGGTTTGGCCAATGATGAACGTTTCAATCTAGGACACAGGGAAACGCCTAAATTTTACAAACCAATTACGTTTGAGTATAAATATGGTGATTAGATTATGGGATATTTACAGGTAAAGGATGATCTTGACCGATTATTCGACAGGGAAATGCATGTTGATTATTGCTATAATGACTTGAAACTGGAGAATGTAAGGAATGTCCTTGAAAAATTAGGCAATCCTCAACACAGTTTTAAGGCAATTCATATTGCTGGAACAAAAGGCAAGGGGTCAACGTGCGCATTTGTCTTTTCTATGTTAAAGGAAGCTGGAATTAAATGTGGATTATATACATCTCCACATTTAATTAATTTGCGTGAAAGGATTAAAATTAGTTATAGCGCTGGGTTGGGAGAGACACAACAGCGGATGATTACAGAAGATGAATTTTGCGCTGTATTTGATGAATTAAAGCCTTATGTCGAGGAACAGGGACTTTTGAGCTTTTTTGAAGTTCTTACTATTATGGCGTTTAAATTTTTTGCCTTGCAGGGAGTAGATTTTGCTGTTTTAGAAACTGGCATAGGAGGAAGGTTAGACGCAACTAATGTAGTTGATTCTGTTGTCTGTGGTATAACTAATATTAGTTATGACCATACACATTTACTTGGCAATACATTAGAACAGATTGCGCAGGAAAAAGCTGGTATTATTAAAGAAAATGGATTAGTTGTTATGGCTCAGCAGGAGCCTGCAGTGGAAAAAGTTATTAGTAGCAGGTGCGCTGAGAAAAAAGCAAAGTTATATCAGGTAGGCAAAGAGATTGTTTATGATCCAATCGGCAGTGACTTAGATGGCAGCCTTTTTGATTTACGGGGCAAATTGGGACTTTATGAAGCTTTATATATTCCGCTTATTGGCCAGCATCAATTAAGCAATGCTGCTATAGCTATAGGTATAATCAAGTTATTAAAACTTTATGATATTGTAATTTCATTATTGGCAATTAAAAATGGCTTAAAAATTGTTCATTGGCCTGGCAGAATGCAAGTGCTGCATAAACATCCATTTCTTATTTTAGATGGGGCACAGAATTCCGCGTCTGCTAAAGCCTTAAGAACGGCAATTGGTATGCTGCTTATTCCTAAAAAGTCTGTTTTGATCTTAGGAGTTTCTAAAGATAAAGATGTTGAAGGTATATGTAAGAATATTTGTTCTGGTTATGACTTAATTATTGTAACAGGATTTGAGTCAATTCGTGCTATGGATGTGTCTGTTTTGGAAACAGTTGTGAAAAGATATAATCAGAAAGTTGAACAAGCATTAAATGTTAAACAAGCATTAGATAAAGCTTTAAAGAATATTGGTATAGATGATTTAATTACAGTAACAGGAAGTTTTTATCTTATTGGTGAAGTTTTAAAAATGTCGAGAACAATAAGATTTCCAGCAAGGTAAGATATTACGTTATTGCTGGCTTGGAGGGGTAATGAATGAATTAGAATTAAGACAGAGGATTGCAAAAGGAGAAAACTTTCATACTGAGTTTAAAAAACAGATAGTGGATAATAATGATTTGGTAAAGTATATAGTTAGCTTTGCGAATACTGATGGTGGAGAATTAATTATTGACGTTTCTGATGATTTTAGTATTATAGGCATTGATGATATTGATGAAATTATGCGTAAAGTTGATTCCATTGCATTTGACCGTTGTGAGCCTCCAGTGACGGTTGTTCAGGAAACAGTTAGCATAGAAGAGAAGACAGTATTAATTGTTCATATTCCTAAGGGGGCACAGCGTCCATACAGGACAAAAAGCGGCCAATTCTATATCAGGTCTTCTAATCGTTGCAGACAGGCATCAAGGGAAGAGTTATTACGTATTTTTCAGGCTGCACAGAGTGTTTTTTATGATGAACTTTCTCTATATACAGCTACTCAGGCGGATTTACATCTTGATTTTTTTTTAGAATTTGTGAGAATGTATCTTAATATAGATATCCGGATAGATGAAACAAAACGCATTTTAAAAAATTTTCATTTAATCACAGAAAAAAATATCCCTACTGTTACAGGAATGGTTTTTTTTGGCAGGGATCCTCAGAGATATTTACCACAATGCAGAATTGTTTGTTTGTTTATCAGGGGAGATGATTTATCTGTTCCGCCTTCAGACAGAAAAGATGTAAGAGGAAGGATCCCTGAAATGATTGAATTTGTACAGCGTTTTCTCAATTTATACTTAGTTGAGGAACATATTATTAAAGGATTTGAGCCTGAAACTATGTATGAAATTCCTGAGATAGCATTGCGTGAAGCTGTTATTAATGCTATCGCTCATCGTGATTATACTATTATGGCTCCTATACGGATTATTGTTTATATAAATCGTGTAGAAATTAGAACTCCTGGCAAACTGCCTAATAGTGTTACTATAGAGAGTATGAAGGTAGGCGGTTCACATGTTTTGCGTAATCCAACAGTATATAATCTTTTGTCTAAAATGAAGATGGTCACAGATTCAGGCAGTGGAGTAATCAGGATGATTAGATCTGTTAAAGAGCATTCAGACAAAGATATTTTATTTAAGGAAACAGATGGAGAATTTATTGTAACACTTCCACGCAAAAGCGGATGAGTTACAAGTCAACTCCTTTTCATCTCTAAGGGACTGTAATGAAATAAATGTTGCATTTATATCCACAGATTTAGGTCAGATTTGTCTGATCTGATTGAACGATTTTTAAGGCGTACTTGAGGTACGCATGAAAAAATCGCGATTGAAGATCAGATAAAGATGACCTGAAGATGTGAGGTAGAAATGTAATATTTATTTCATTACATTACAGTTCCTAAACTAACAATATTAATTAAACGTATCAGGAATTTTCTTTTTAATTTGTTTGTTGCAAATGGTTATAAAAAAAAGATTTCTGTCATTCCCTGCAAGCAGGACATGCCCGCAATTTTTTAGCGGGCATGGCCTGCTTGCAGGGAATCTAATTAAAAAGGGCAAAAATGGTGTCAGTATCTGTAGATGTAAACATTGAAGATACAATTGCTGCGATTTCTACACCTCTTGGACAAGGCGGCATTGGTATTGTGCGCATTAGCGGCAAATGCGCTTTAAAAATCGCGGATAAAATCTTTCGCAGTAAAAAAAAAGTTAAGCCTTCGCAATTTGATACTTTTACTTTGCATTATGGAGTAATTATTGGCAAAAATTTACGTTTTGGGGAAAAAAATGAAATTATAGATCAAGTGCTTTTGACTGTAATGCGCGGGCCCCATACCTATACTTGCCAGGATGTTGTAGAGATAAATTGCCATGGCGGGATTGTGCCTTTAAGCAAAATTTTGGAAATTACGCTGCAATGCGGCGCGAGAATGGCTAATCCTGGAGAATTTACTCAAAGGGCATTTTTAAACGGCAGAATTGATTTACTGCAGGCAGAAGCAGTTTTAAATATTATTACCGCTAAAACTGACTTGGCCCTACATTGTGCTATGGGGCAATTACAGGGAATGGTGTCGGATCGTATTCATAAATTAAGGGATGGACTGATTGAGCTGGCCGCACCTTTAGAAGCGCTCCTGGATTTTCCTGATCAGGAAATTGCGCGATTGCCCCCAAAAAAAATTATTAAAATATTAGAACACACAATAGAAAATATTAAGTCTCTGATTAACAGTGCTGAGAGAGGTATGATGCTGCAGAATGGCATCAATGTTGTGATTTCCGGCAGTCCTAATGTCGGTAAATCCAGCTTAATGAACAGGTTTGTTGATTATGAAAGAGTAATTGTTACACATATTTCAGGCACAACACGGGATGTAGTGGAAGAAATTATCAATATCGACGGGCTGCCAGTAAAAATTTTCGATACTGCTGGAATAATGGAAAGTGAATGCTTAATTACTCAGAAAAGTGTAATCAGGAGTTTTTCAGTTTTAGAAAAAGCGGATTTAGTCCTGTATATGTTTGACGCATCAAAGAAAATCAGTGAATCTGAACTGCAGACAGCTAAAAAGTTAAAACATAAGAAGGTAATTATTGTGCTCAATAAAATAGATAAGCCTGAAAACATCAATATTACACGCGTAAAAAATATTCTTACATATACTCCAATAGTTAAAATTTCTGCTTTAAATGGGCTGGGTATTTCTGAACTAAAAAAACAGATAGTAAAATATTTTTTTAGCGGCAAAATATTACAAAATGATGAAATTATAATTACAAATATGCGGCACAAACAAATATTGCAGAGATGTTTAACGAATATAACCAATGGTTTAGAAATCGCGCGTAATAATGGTTATGATGAATGCCTTGTATTTGAAATCAGGCAGGCTCTTGATACATTAGGTGAAATTACTGGAGAAAATGTATCAGAAGATATCCTGGATAACATTTTTGGCAGATTTTGTATTGGAAAGTAGAGGCAGATGGAAAATATAGTTTTAGTTGGTTTTATGGGCACAGGCAAAACTACCGTGGCTAAAGGATTGGCTAAACAGCTTTGTTTTAGTTATGTTGACACCGATGATTTGATTGAGCAAAAAGAAGGCAGAAAAATAGTTGATATTTTTAAAACTGATGGGGAGGCTTATTTCAGAACAAAAGAAAAAGAAGTTATTACCCAAATAAGCGCTCAGCAAAATAAAGTCATTGCCTGTGGAGGCGGAGTAGTTTTAGCACAGGAAAATATTGATCATTTGAAAAAATCAGGAACTGTTGTCTGTCTTTATGCGCGTCCTGAAGTGATTCTGGAACGCACAAAATCTTACGCGCACAGGCCGTTGCTTAATGTCGCGGATCCGCAAGCAAAAATTGCAGAATTATTAAACGCGCGGCAACCATATTATTTACAAGCAGACTATGTCATAGATACCTCAGATTTAAATGTAGAACAAGTAATAAGTGCGGTGTTGAGGGTAGTAAGTAATGATAAAGATTAGCGGTATTAAGCTTGATCAAAGGACATGGATTTTAGCAAGTATTATTGTCTTAGGTGCTTTTTTGCGCATATACAATCTCGGGGCAGAGTCGTTGTGGTATGATGAAGTTGGCAGCATTGATCAGGCGACAAGGAGCTTGCCTGTTTTATTTTCAAAATTTCACCTTAGTCCGTTGTATTTTGTGCTTTTAAAATATTGGATGCGGCTCTTTGGTGCTTCTGAATTTGTTTTAAGGCTGCCTTCTGTATTGTTTGGAGTCGGCGCTTTATTTTTAATTTATAAGATAGGGCAAATGCTTTTTAACACGAGAGTTGGCTTGCTGAGCAGCCTGATTTTAGCGATATCGCCTTTTCATTTATTTTACTGCCAGGAAGCAAGGCATTATAGTTTATTTATCTTTTTAACACTCTTATCTAATTTTTTTTTCTGCGGCATATAATAGTCCCCATAATTCAGACCAGTGGTTAAGATAGAAAAAAGATGTATAATAGTAGCCAAAACCACAGGAGGTTAATGATGGGGAAAGTGAAGAAAAAGTTTAGTAAAGAGTATAAAGCAAAGGTTTCGATAGAAGCGATAAAGGGTTTAAAGACAGTAGCAGAAATCAGCAGTGAATATAGTGTGCATGCTACGCAAGTAGCAAAATGGAAAAAAGAGCTAAGAACAGGGCTTCCTGAAATATTTAGTAATCGGAACGACTCTGAAGG
>QNCH01000061.1 GCA_003645745.1 Candidatus Omnitrophota bacterium | reverse complement strand
GAAACGCCTAAATTTTGCAAACCTATTACGTTTGAGTATACATATTTTGTTTATTTTGTATCTCTTCCCACAATAGTTTAATCATATCAGATCTTGAAACGATTCCAACAAGTTTACCATCATTAACTATTGGAATTGTGCGAAAAGGATTTTCTAATAGAACAGTGCAAACATCAATGACATTATCTTCCGGCGCAAAATATTTAACATCCTTAGTCATAAAATCCGCGACTATTTTCTCTTCATTTTTTTCATTTTTAATCAAAAGATGCATCAAATCTTTTTCAGTAATAATTCCTAAAAGATTTCTATTTGCATCAATCACAGGAAGGCCGGTTATTTTTCTTATAACGAATATTTTTACAGCAATCGAAATTTGAGCATCAGGATTTACAGCCAAAACATCCTTTGTCATTATCTCTTCAATTGTTGTCACTTTCCATCCCCGTTTTATAGAATTTTTAATTCAACAAAAAAATTATTTTGACAAAAGTATACTAAATTCAAAAATTACAATACAACATAATACTTAATAATGTCAAATAATTTTTTTGAATTTTTGGGGAATCGGTGAATGATAGCGGGGAGTAAGCTAATCTATCGGTTGAATTTATTTTTTTTCTTCAACTTCTTGTCTTTTGCTATTATATTTTATGCTTAAGTCAACTTTACTTACCGCTGAATATCTCATCCCAAATAGCTTCCCAATATTCCGATTGGTTATACTCAAACGCAATTGGTTTGTAAAATTTAGGCGTTTCCCTGTGCCTAGATTGGAACGTTCTGATTGAGTCAAACCTTAGGCGCAGCTGGCTGCGCCAATTGGTTCAAGATGCAGCGTAAGGTGGGACATCATAAAATTGCAAACTTATTACGTTTGAGTATAAGTTTGTTAACCGCCGAAGTAAATAATAATTTGATTAAAAACAATCAAACAATTCCACATAACAGACAGGTCGTGACCTGTCACACTCACCGATTACATTCAATGTTCTTTTTATGCTTTTTGCAGATTAAATCAATTATCTGCTCTGCTTTGTTCTGCCTTTGTCAATTATGTTCTATTTTCGAGGGCTGCCCCCAAAACCGCCTATTTTGGATTTAACTTTTCAATATGATGCCTCACATTTTTAGCATTAATCATATAAATTACATCTTCAGCAATATTTGTCGCGTGATCGCAAATTCTCTCTAAATTGCGGGCAATTAAAAGCAGCGAAACCGCTCTGGGAGCAGTTGTACCGTCTTTAACCATATAATCGTTGATTAAATCCTGCTGCACGATATTTCTTAAATTGTCAGCTTCAGGATCAGATAAAATAACTTCTTTTGCCAGATTCTGGTCACGATGAACAAAAGCGTCTATTGCGTCTTTTACCATTTTTCTAGCAGTTACCGCTAATTTAGGAATATCTATTAATGGTTTAAGTAATGGTTGGCCTGCCAATTCAACAACTTTTTGCGCGATATTTACCGCAAGGTCAGCGATTCGTTCTAGTTCTGCATTAATTTTCATACCTGTAGAAATAAACCTGAGATCCCGAGCCATTGGCTGGCGAAGTGCCAGTAAACTAATCGCGCGTTCTTCAATTACCAATTCTAACTCATCAATTTTTTTGTCCTGTTCTATTACTGCTCGCGCTAAATTTTTATCTCTGTTTTTCAATGCTTCAATTGATTGGAAAATAGCTCTTTCCGCGAACACTGCCATTTTCAAAATATCTGTATTTAACATTTCTAACTCTTCATCAAAATGCCGTTCCATAATAAGCTCCTTTCTTAAAATTAGCTCAACCAAATCTGCCAGTAATATAATCTTCTGTTATTTTGTTAACTGGTTTAGTAAAAATTTTTTTTGTTAAGCCATGTTCAATAATTACGCCTTGCATAAAAAAAGCCGTATGATCAGAAATGCGCGCTGCCTGCTGCATATTATGAGTAACAATAACTATTGTGTATTTTTCTTTTAATCTCTGAATAAGCTCTTCTATTTTAGCAGTTGCAGTTGGATCAAGAGCTGAGGCAGGTTCGTCCATAAGCAATACCTGAGGCTCTACAGCTAATGCCCTGGCAATACATAACCTTTGCTGCTGTCCGCCTGAAAGGTCAAAAGCGCTTTTATTTAACCTGTCTTTTACTTCTTTCCATAACGCGGCATCCTGTAAACTTTTTTCAATTTTCTGAGTAATATAATTTTTATCTTTTATCCCGTTTATCCTCAATCCATAAGCTACATTATCAAATATAGATTTAGGAAATGGATTCGATTTTTGAAAAACCATACCCACTTTTCTTCTTATTGCTACAACGTCAACATCCAAAGCATAAATATTCTTCCCATCAATTAAAATTTTACCCTCTGCTTTAGCGCCTAAAACAACATCATTCATCCGGTTTAAAGTACGCAAAAAAGTTGATTTTCCGCATCCTGAAGGCCCAATAATACCTGTAACCAAATTTTTTTTTATTTCTATTGTTATATTTTTTAAGACTTTCACCCCAGTATAATAAAAATTTAAATTTTCAACCTTTATTTTTACCAAATCAGATTTCACTAATGAGTCTCGCATATTTTAATCCCTTTTAAATTTTCTCAGCCTATACCGCAAAATCACCGCAAACAAATTCATCACAAACACTAAAACTACTAACACCAATGCTGTCCCATAAGCAATTGGCCTTACCTGGTTTATTGAATGGTGCTGCGTTGACATAATGTAGAGATGATAAGGCAATGCCATAAACTGACTGGACAAAGATTTTGGCAAAAAAGGAAGATAAAAAGCTACTCCAGTAAAAAGAATCGGAGCAGTCTCTCCTGCAGCACGCGCTAAACCTAAAATCGTACCTGTAAGCATTCCTCCCACCGCATAAGGCAAAACATTAGTTCTAATTGCCTGCCATTTAGTCGCACCCAAAGCTAACGCGCCCTGCCTATACGAATTTGGCACATTCTTTAATGCTTCTTCGCTCGCAGTAACTGTCCAGGGGAGTGTCATTAGCCCTAAAGTAAAACCTGATGATATTACACTCGTGCCTAAACGCATTGCCTGCACAAACAAAACTACACCAAATAAACCATAAACAATTGAAGGTACCCCTGATAAATTTCTTATAGACATTCGAATCAATCTGGTTATTATATTATCATTAGCATACTCATTTAAATATATCGCGCAACCCATACCTAAAGGAATAGCTAACAGAGCAGTAATCGCGGTAACAAAAATTGTCCCAATAATCGCAGGGAAAATACCGCCTTCAGTCATACCATTTTTCGGCATAGAAAAAAGAAATTCCCAGGTTATTTTACCAACGCCCTTAGAAGCAATATCATAAAGAATCGCGAAAATAATCACCCCCACAATCAACGCGCACAGCCTTAATAAACCAAACCCTAAATTCGCTTTTATATACTTAATATTCATTTTGTTACTTTCCGGTATTGATGCAAAATAATATCTGAAGCCATATTGATCATAAACGTAATTATAAAAAGCACAAGCCCTACAGCAAAAAGCGCGTAATAATGCGTAGTATTATACGGCACCTCTCCTAACTCAATAGCAATAGTTGAGGAAAAAGTGCGCACTGAATCTAAAAAGCTCTGCGGCATTGCCGGCGCGCATCCGGTTGCCATCAAAACAGTCATTGTTTCGCCCACAGCTCTGCCCATACCAAGCATACACGCGGCAATAATCCCTGAAAACGCAGCAGGTATTTTCACCTTTATTAAAGTCTGCCAATGCGTTGCTCCAAGAGCTAACGAAGCCTGCTCAAAAGACTTGGGCACACTTTTTAAAGCATCTTCTGACAAACTGATAATTGTCGGCAAAGCCATAATTGCTAAAAGCACAGAACCATTTAACGCGTTCAATCCATTATGCAAACCAAAAATCTTAGCAATTACAGGCCCCACAACAACAATACCTAAAAAACCAATCACTACCGACGGTATCCCTGCCAGTATTTCAACAATCGGTTTAGCAATTTCCCTTACACGCGGACTGGCAAGATCAGATAAATAAGCTGCTGTGCCTATGCCTAAAGGTATAGCAATTACAAGTGACCCAAAAGTTATGAGAAATGTGCTTACCAACATAGAAACAATTCCATAAGCAGGTTTAACATACGCGTCAGGATTCCATATTCCGGAAAAAAAGAATTGGCTTAACCTGATTTCCTTAAAAGCCGGGATAGAAGTAAAAACTAAAAGCGCAAATATTCCTAAAAGAATGATTACTACCAATACCCCATTTAAGAAAAAAAAACTATGGATTACTTTTTCTTTGAATCTCATATCTCATTAACTCCGTTTCTCTACAGGCAATTAAATATAATCCTATATCCCCACACTATTTGTATTAAATTCAATATACGCGTCAGGAATAGGAAAAAACCCTTCTTGTTCTATGATTTCCTGTCCTTGTTCACTTAATTCAAAAGCAATAAAATCCTTTACCATACCTGTAGGAGAACCATTTAAATACTGATTAAGTGGCCTGGAAATTGGATATTTTCCGCTTTTTACCTCTGAAGCATTAAGCGGGCTCGCGTAATCAGCTCCTGCGCGGGCAGCAACTTTTAAAACATTTAGTTCTATCCCTGCCGCTCCTTTTACATAACCTACGCCGACATAACCAATACCGGAAATATCTTCTTTTACTGCTTCAACTATTTGAGCATTACCATTCATACGCCTCATTTTCTGTGAATAATCTCCTTTTAAAACAGCATCTCTAAAAAAAACAAATGTTCCTGAATTTGACTGTCTTCCATACAAAGTAATCGGCATATCTGTGCCGCCAACATCTTTCCAATTAGTAATTTCTCCACGGAATATTTTACCTATTTTATCTAAAGTAAGTTTATCTACCAGATTCCCCCCATTAGTAATCACACTCAAACCATCCATGGCGATTACAACTCTTTTTGCCTGAACACCTTTTTCAGCTGCCCGTGCTACCTCTTTTGCTTTCATCAAACGCGAAGCATTCGCAATATCGCATTTTTTATTGATCAACGCGGCAATACCTGTGCCTGAGCCGCCTCCGGTAATCGCGAACAATTCTCCAGGATTTTGCTCCATATAAACTTCTGTTAACTTCTGCACAAGATTAATTAAAGTATCTGAACCTTTAATCTGAACCATCTCCTGAGCCATAAGATTACCCGTAACATTCAACAATACACAGATTATTGCCCAAACTATTAAATATCGTTTCATCTTTATTTTTCCTTTCAATTGAGCCTCAATTTAAGAAGCCTAAAATATTTAACCAAACTGCTCTCTTAAAAAATATTAGTTTTTAGATTTAAAATTTAAAAACACAATCAGCCTGAAACAAAGTTTGCTCTTTTTTGTTTACTGCTTTAATTGTTTCAGTATTATAGAAGTCAAATCCTAAAACTACATTTTTAGCTAACGCGTATTTAAAAATCAGCTCATAACCCTTAGCATCAGTAATGCCGCCAAGAAGATCAGAATCAGCTAAAAAATCAGGCCAAGCATCTTTTTCCAATTCCCGATAAAGCGCTTTTGTCTGCCAGGTACCTGGTTTAGCTACTTTTTTGTCTCCAAATTTAAAGCCGACAAGATATCCTGTATTCTGATCTGAAGGATCTAGATTACTTATGTAATCGGTAAAAACAGCCGTATAATTAATCATTCCAGGAACAACATCTTTCATTGCCCACTCTGTACTAAATCCCCACGCGTCATAATCATATTTCAAATGGCTATCTGAAGTTAAGGTATTAGTTTCTCCTCCTTCATAAATGTTAGAATAATCCAATCCTTGTATGGAATTAAAAGCGTAATAGTTAAGAGCAGATTTTAAAATTAATCCATCCATAATTTCCATTTTTAATCCAGGTTGTACAACAACCATTGTAGGATCCGCATATTTTTTAATTTCATCAAGCACAAAATAAGCAGTATTGACAAAGAAATCAGTTCCAGGAACTGTTGCTTTTAAAGCAATCCCCTCAGGATTAACATCTCCGTCCCATAATAAATCACTATTCATCCAAATAGTTTTCTTACCTTTAATTTTACCGCCTAAAATATTCAGGCCCTGCATTGGGGAAAAATTTGCATAAGCATAATCAAGATTAATCCCTTTAGTAGAAAAATTGTCTTGAAATGTCTGGTTAGTAGAACGAGGATCGCTGCCGCCGGAAGCCAGCCCAAAATTTAGCTTACAACCCTCTGTAACTTTCGCTTCTGCTCCAACGCGAATCCTTACTCTTCCTCTTTCTCTTTTACTTGTACTCACCTTTCCTGACTTTGTTGAATCCTTTTCTTCACTCTGATAACGCAGCCTTAAATCTCCTTTAAGCTTTACCTTTTGCACCCAGCTCGGTACAGCATAAGATTTCTGTTCAGCTATTTCTTTAGCAACTTGCTGTTTTGTTTCATCCAAAATAATCTGCGCTTCAACTGGAGAAAGAATGTCTCTTTTCACTAATTCATCCACCAGAATACTAATTTCACCAGCAAAAACATTTGTCAGGCAAAACAACATCATTAATAATCCCGAACCTATTCCAAAAAAAATCTTCTTCATTATTTGTAATCCTCTCATTATTAGGGACCGTAATGAAATAAATGTTGCATTTATATCATTACAGTCCCTAAACACCATAAATTAGGGTCAGCTAAAAAAAGTCTGTAGATCTGGGCGCATAATAATTTTTATCCGTATGCCCTAATTATCCACACACAACCTTCGAATTTGATGCAGCTCTTTTTGCACTCGATTCAAAGATTCCTCTACATAAGCATCTTCAAGCCTACTTGAACTCTCTATTGTGTCCAATACATCCTGTAACGTTATAAGCTGAGAGCGTAAGAAGCTCGCGATAAAATCCTTATGTAAACTTGACATCACCTTTATACCTTGCATATTATCTTTTTTCACCTCCCTTTTTCTTTTATTCTTTTGTATTTTTTTTCTCTTGTAACTTGTTCTCTCACACAAAGCAAGCCATATACTCAAACGTAATAGGTTTGTACCCTTCTAATTAAAAGGATATCCTATGAATGTGAAGAAAAGATTGCAGAAAAGTGAATTTTAGGTGAATTACCCAGCACTGCAGGTAAAAAGAAATTTATTTTGTAATCGGTAAGTGAGACTTTTTATTTTTACTGTCATTCTGAGGAGCGCAGCGACGAATAATCTCAACTAATCTATCCTACAAGTCATTAAGAAAAGCTTATAGATTCCCGCTAAAAGATTGCGGGAATCTACAACTCTCACTGATTAGTGACCGTAAAGAAAGATGAAAATAGACACCTTTATTTTTTAGGAATAGTAAAACTAAATGTAGAACCCTGTCCAAACACGCTGCGCACAAAAACCCGGCCTTTATGCGCCTGAATAATGTGTTTAACAATTGACAAGCCCAAACCAGTGCCGCCTAAAGCGCAGGAACGATTTTTATCCACACGGTAGAAGCGCTCAAATAAACGCGGTAAATCTTTTTCCAGAATACCAATGCCTGTATCACAAACATCTATCTGCACAAACCCGCCTTGCTCTATCGCTTTTATAGATATTTGCCCTGGTGCATTAGTATATTTAATCGCGTTATCTATGAGATTCAATAAAACCTGCGCAATCATATTTTCATCGCAGACTATTTTTGCTATATTTTTTGGAATAACTAAATTAATTGTCAGTAATTTAGCCCCTACCCTGGGCTTTAATCCTGAAACAACACGCTGCACAACAGTCTCAACATTACACGATTTTAAACACAGGGTTAGCTTTCCTGACTCTATTGTTGAAAGGTCCAGGAGGTCAGAAATCAATTTTGCCAGTCTGTCAGCTTCAAAATAAATTATTTTCAAAAAATCTTCAGCATTTTCCTTATCTTCTAATGCTCCGTGTAATAAAGTTTCCGCATACCCTTTAATACTGGATATTGGGGTGCGTAATTCATGCGAAACATTTGCCACAAAATCCTGCCGAACTTTCTCAAGCTGCCTTAAATTCGTAATATCATGAAAGACTAAAACCGCGCCATTAACACCGTGTTCACCAATAACAGGAGCGGCATTCACTAACAAAATTTTCTCTTCCCGCATTAAAACAGAAATTTCGCGGG
>QNCH01000060.1 GCA_003645745.1 Candidatus Omnitrophota bacterium | reverse complement strand
GCCAAACCTCAACGCAACGAGTTGCGCCTGCGGTTTGGCTTAGATCAGAACGTTCCAATCTACAGCACAGGGAAACGCCTAAATTTTGCAAACCAACTGCGTTTGAGTATAATTTTGAATCTATTGGTAAATTTAGCAAAATAAGGTATAATGTATGTGGGTAAAAATTATACTCAAACGTAATTGATTTGTAAATTTATGACATTCCCCTGCACTTCATCTTGGAAGGTTCTTCATTCGCCAAACCTCAACGCAACGAGTTGCGCCTGCGGTTTGGCTTAGATCAGAACGTTCCAATCTACAGCACAGGGAAACGCCTAAACTTTACAAACCAATTGCGTTTGAGTATAGAACAATAGGTTAAAGTTTATTTTTAGAAAGGCACAATGGCAGAAAAATTATGGGGAGGCAGATTTAAAAAACAGATGGATGCTGATTTTGAACGGTTTTCAAAATCAATTCATTATGATTATCAATTAGCTGAATATGATCTTTTGCATACTAAAATCCATACTATTGCTTTAAGAAACAGCGGAATTTTTACAGATCAAGAAGCAGATAAAGTACTGAAAACTTTAGACGTGCTTTTGCTTGACATAGAAAAAGATGGGTTTAAACAATATATGGATTGTGAGGACGTGCATACTGCGATTCAAAACAGGCTGGAGGAAAAAATTGGTACATTGGTTTTGAAATTGCATACTTTGCGTTCCCGTAATGACCAGGTGGTTTTTGACGAGAAACTTTTTTGCAAAAAAAAGGCTTTTTATATTGCCACACTGTTAACAGGTATATTGGAAAATTTGCAGGTATTGGCTAATAAGTATTCTAAACAGGCATTTCCAGGATATACTCATTTGCAAAGGGCGCAAGTAGTGCGGTTTACTGATTATTTACAGGCTTATTATAAGATGTTTAACCGGGATCGGGAACGGCTCGTAAATTTTGCGCAAAAGCTTTATACTTATATTGGCTCCGGCGCATTGGCAGGCACTTGTTTAAAATGTAGTGATTATTCGCAGGCAATAAAAGAAGTGTTAGCAGGCACTGACATTGAACATATTGGTGTTGTGGATAATCCTCTTGATAATGTTAGCAGTAGAGATTTTATTGTGGAGTTTTTAAGTATTCTCTCAATTGCGCAAATGCATCTTTGCCGTATCGCTGAAGATTTTATTCTTTATTCTACACAGGAATTTAATTATTTTGATTTACCTGAAGAGTTTTGCACTGGCAGCAGTTTGATGCCGCATAAAAAGAATCCGGATTTTTTAGAATTAGTCAGAGGCCACACAGGTATAGTTAATGGTAATTTAATTTCGCTGTTAACTAGTTTAAAGGCAATGCCTCTTACTTATAACCGCGATTTACAATTAGATAAGCCGCCTTTATTCTCTAGTATAGGAATTATTGAGGATGAGTTGACAATTATGGGCAAGTTTATTTTGGGCATAAAATTAAACGAAGTTGTAATTAACAAGGCTTTAGATGACCAGAGGTTTTATGCTACAGAATTGGCGGAATTTTTGGTGTTTAAGGGAGTGGCTTTTAAAGATGCGCATAACATTGTAGGCAGGTTGATTCGTTATGCTGAAGATGAAAAGATTAAGATTAAAGATATTTCTGATGAAAAGCTAAAAACATTTCATCATGAGTTAAACCGCGAAAATGTGCGTAAAATAATGTGTTCAGAATACGCGGTGAAGACTAAGAAATCAATTTTACGTAATAAGGGACAGTAAAAAACAAGGATATGAATGCAGGATTTTAAATTTAAACGCAATAAATTATTTTGTGAACAGGTAAGTTTGCAGGCAATAGCAGATAAGCTGGGCACTCCATTGTTTGTTTATAGTTATAATGGGTTAATTAGCAGTTTCAATGCTTTAAAGCAGGCTTTTAGCCGTGTTTCTCCATTAATTTGTTATTCTGTGAAGGTTAATTCAAATTTATCTGTATGCCGTGTACTTGCCCAGCAGGGCGCTGGCATGGATATTGTTTCAGGCGGAGAACTTTTCCGGGCAAAAAAAATAAAAGTCCCGGGTAAAAAAATAGTTTATAGCAGTGTAGGCAAAACTGAAGCAGAAATAGAAGCTGGGATAAAAGCTGGAATTTTATTTTTTAACGCGGAATCTGTGCCTGAGCTGGAATTAATTAATAAAACAGCTTTTAAACTCGGAAAAATTCAGAAAGTTGCTGTACGTATTAACCCTGATGTGGAGGCTTATACACATCGTTACATTACTACAGCTAAAAAGCAGAATAAATTTGGTATTGATTTAATGACGAGCAGATATATTTTTTTAACTTTGAGTTCTAAATTTAAAAATTTGGACTTATGCGGCATACATATGCATATTGGCTCTCAAATTCTTAAAAATATCCCTTTTGCGCAAGCTATGGAAAAAGCAGTAAAGTTAATTACAGAGCTTTCAGAAAAAGGTGTTAAGATTACACACTTAAATATTGGCGGGGGGATAGGCATTGTTTACAATCAGGAAAAAGCCTTAGATCTTTGTGCATACGCCAGTTCTGTGATCAAGGCGGTTGAGAATATAGATTTGAAATTAATTTTAGAACCAGGCAGGTTTATTGCTGGTAATGCGGGAGTGCTTTTAGCAAAAATTTTGTATATAAAACAGACTCCAGTAAAGCATTTTATTATTGTTGATACAGCGATGAATGATTTAATTCGGCCTGCTTTTTATCAAGCCTATCATCAGGTTATTCCTGTATGTATGCGCAAAAAAACAGAGTTGTATAAAACAGATATTGTTGGCCCTGTTTGTGAAAGCAGTGATTTTTTAGCTAAAGACAGATTTTTGCCTGATTGGTTAAAACAGAATGATTTGCTTGCAGTTATGAGTGCCGGGGCCTATGGATTTGTCATGTCGAGTAATTATAACAGCAGGCCGCGTGCTGCTGAAGTTTTGGTTAAAGCAGATAAATATTATTTGATTAGAAAAAGAGATTCTTTTGGCGATTTAGTGGGTAATGAGATTGTTTGTAATGTATAAGTGTCTAGGGAGGATGGTTAATGATGAAGGCCAAAAATCTGCAGAAAAAGAAAAGCGCGAAAAAAACGACTGTTAAATTGAAGGTAAAAAAAACAATATATAAAAAGAAAAATGTTAAGCGGAAAAAAAGAAAATTTGTATTTACAAAAATGGTTGCCTCAGGCAATGATTTTGTTGTTTTTGATAATCGCGTTAGTAATATTAAACATATGTCTGAGATAGCAATTGCTTTGTGCCAGCGCACCAGCGGCATTGGAGCGGACGGGTTGATTGTTATGGAGCGTTCAAAAAAAGCTGATTTTAAAATGCGGATTTTTAATCCTGACGGCTCAGAGGCAGAGATGTGTGGTAATGGCATAAGATGCGCGGCGTTATATAAAGGCAGAAAACAATCAAAGATAGAGACTTTGGCGGGAATTTTAAAAGCAGAGGTTAAAGAATACGGCATAAAAGTAAAAATGGTACAGCCAAAAAATTTACAATTAAATATAGGTTTAGATATAGATGGGTGTATGAATCAGGTTAATTTTGTTAATAGCGGTGTGCCGCATGCTGTATATTTTGTGCAGAATTTAGATGCTGCGAATGTGCGGATTTTAGGCAGGTTGATTCGTTATCACCGACAATTTGAGCCTGAGGGCACAAACGTGGATTTTGTTGAAACGGATATGCAGGATGAACTGCGAATACGCACTTATGAACGCGGCGTAGAAGCGGAAACTTTAGCTTGCGGTACAGGGTCAGTAGCGTCAGCTTTGATTTATCATTCTAAATTTGTTGATACTGAAGGCAGTTTTATCTATAATGTTCGTCCTAAAGGAGAAGTACTCAAGATTTATTTTGATTATAAGAACGGTAAATTTAATAATGTCTGGTTAGAAGGAACTGCAAGAATAGTTTTTAAGGGGGAATGTTATGTTTAAAGGGTCAATGGTTGCTCTGGTTACGCCGTTTAATAATGGCAAATTAGATGAGGATAAGCTTAAAAGTTTAGTTGAGTTTCATTTGAAAAATAAAACCAGCGCGCTTGTGCCTTGCGGCACAACAGGGGAATCTGCTACATTGTCATTAGCTGAGCATGAACGTGTTATAGAGACAGTAGTAGAAACTGCAGATAAAAAAATTCCGGTTATTGCCGGCACTGGCTCAAATAATACTGCCACAGCAATCAGGCTTACTCAGCACGCGCAAGCCTCAGGTGCTTCCGCCGCGTTACTGATTTGCCCTTACTATAATAAACCTACGCAAAACGGCCTGTATTTGCATTTTAAACAAATAGCAGACAATGTGGATATCCCGCTGATTCTTTATAATATCGCGTCGCGTACTGCAATAAATATGGAACCAGAGACTATTGCTAAACTAGCTTGTGAATGCAAAAATATTGTGGGTGTAAAAGAAGCATCCGGAAATTTGGCTCAGATGTCTCAGGTAAAATTATTATGCCCTCAAAATTTTGCTTTAATTTCCGGTGATGACGCGCTTGTTTTGCCGCTTCTGGCAATTGGCGGCACAGGGGTTATTTCTGTGGTTGCTAATATTGTGCCGCGGGATATTGCTGGTTTAATTACTGAATTTGAAAAAGGTAATATAGAAAAAGCCCGTGCTTTGCATTTTAAGCTTTTGCCTTTAATTAAAGCAATGTTTTTAGAAACTAATCCAATGTGTGTAAAAACAGCAATGCAATTTTTAGGTATGTGTGATGCCCATGTGCGCCTGCCTTTATGCGCAATGCAGGATGAAACTAAAATGAAATTAAAAAAAGTTTTAACTGCTTATGGGTTGTTAAAAAAGTAAGGATTTTTTTTAGGCTCTTTGTAGTTTTGAGTGGGTAAGCAATATTTATTGAAGCTTCGCATATCATATTGACACCTGCTCAGTTTTCATGCCTTTTTGTCATTCCCGCAATTTTCTAGCGGGAATGACAAAAAGGAGCCATAAATAGTGACATAAAGAAATACATACTGGCTATATCGCTGTATTAATCATCCGCTCTGCTTTATTAATTGTGATCTTTTGAAGCGTTTCTCTGGAAGTCGCATTTTTTTTGCTGTTTTCATCCCTTGATTTTGGCGAAAAATAGATTAAAGCAATTTCTTCTTTTGTTAAATATTTTTGTAAAATTTTTAAAATTGTCTGATATGGTTCGTGTTCAAAAGCGGTTTCAGATAAATGGTTTGTAAAAAAAGTTTCGCAAATTGAAAACATAAATTCTTTTTTATGCTCTGCGAACAAATGATTATCCGCTATTTCTGCGATTAGTTTTATGGATTGGCTGTTAATGCCAAATTCATTTGCAATAATTAATTGTTTTTTCGCGAGTTTAGACTGTTCATGATCTTTTTCTAACAAATAGTCTGCTAATTCTACTAAAACTATGCCCCATTCAGCGTGTTTAAGCTCTTGTATCTCAAATAATTCAGTTCCTAATGAAAAGGCTTGCCTATATTTGCCTTTGTCTATTAGTTTTTTTCCAGCAGATTTTAAAAAATATGCTGTCGTGTAGTTTGGAAGGTCAACAGTTATTTCAAGTACTTCTGGAGATTCTTTTTCAATTTTGGGCATTAAAGATATTTTTTGGGAGGCAATTAATGCGTAAGCTGTGTCTGTAAGCTGAGTGCCATCTTCATATCTTTTTAATAAGTTGTAGCAGTTGTTTGCATCTGTATAATATCTCTTTGCTAAATATTCTTGCAGCAGCCAATATGTAAAACGTGCAAAACGCTGCGGATTTGTTTTAATGCCTTGTGACGCAATTTGAAAACCTTTATCTAATTGTTGATGTCTATTTTCGGGATTTGTTAGCATATTCAGCTCATATTCAATTTTAAATGAGTCTGGACTTTCTATGTAAGTTAACATTTCTAAAAGCATTTTTTTATATGTACCAGCAAGAAAACTGTGGTTTGTTTTTCCAAGCTGCTCATAAAATAATTTTGCAAATCTTATGTTACGGATAATCTTTGATTCATCTTCTGCTTTTGCGGAGAATAGTTTTTTGATTTTTTGTATGCGTTCATAATCCGAGCGCCATGTTTGTATGTTCCAGCCATTTTTGTCCCCTAATTCCTTCCATGAAAAAATTGTTTTTTCAAGCAGAATTTGAAAAATATCTTGCGCTTCTAAAGGGTACAGGTTATTTATTTTTTCTGCAAAAAGCTTTAACCCTGCATTAAGATTGCCTTGACTAAGCAGATGCTCAATTTTGGATGTTAATACATAGCTATTTTCTGTTTCGGAAAGAAGGCCTGTTATTTCTAAGAGAAAACTTTGTCCTATTTGAGTTTTTCGCAGGTTTGGAATAGAGTCAAAAAATATGTCACTAAAGAGTAATTCTAATTCTGATGCTAATTGTTTTTTAATCATATTTTGCGGATATTTATCTTCAGTCTGCGTATATAAATTTGTAATTTGTTCTAAAGCCATTTTTGCTAAAGCAGGGTTATCTTTTACACAGTTTTCTGCTAAAGTTAAAAGCCTTCTTGCCTGCTGTCTGTATAATCTTGCTATGTCAGAAGGTTTGTATTCAATTTTAATTTTAGAAGAAGAAAGAGCATTCATATAGCCCTTATAGTAATCTAAATTGCTTTGAGTTGCTGCTGGTATGCCAGAGATTAAGGTTGTTGGATTTCCAGGATAAATGTTTGTCCAATAGTTTAATTTTCTTTTTAAATCTATGTTTGGCCCAATTGCTAATTTGTATGCTCCGTAAGTTGCGGGGCTTTTTATAAAAAGTGCAATTACTAAATTTCTGTATTCAGGATAAGAAGAGAGAGTATTAACAATTGCCAGCATAACTTTAAACACCATTTCAGAATGTTCATATATTTCAATTAATAATAGACTTCCATTGTCTTCTCCTGTCGTAGTCGTAGGTAATATTTCGTTAAGCACGTCCTGAATCAGGGCAAAAGCTTGCTCTTCCTGGCCAATAGCAAGAAATTCTTTTGCCATTTTTATGTTCTTTAAATAAACATGTTTATACCATGTGTTGCTTTTTCTGTATCTTTCTACACCTTCTTTATACATTTTTGCTAATGCTTGCTCATAAAGATTTATGGGATCTGTTTGACTGTTTACAGGATTCCCCAGAATAAAACCGGACATAATGGAATTAGCGCTTAAATTAAGCGATGGTGATAGGCAGGTTTTACTACAGGGAATTATTTTAAGCGTTTGAGGAAAATTTAAACCTATAAAACATGGAACTAAAAATAAAACAATTAATTTTTTGATTTTTTTCATAATTTTCTCTCAGGTTTTTACATTTACTATATAACCAATATATACGACAAACTAATACTAATAAAATATACCTGATTTTCTTTATTTTTGCAATGCGTTTGCAAAATTTTTTGTAATCGGTAAATGAAGTGTGGTTTCAGTCACCGATTACATGAGTTTGAAAATTTGACTTGCGTTTTTCTTTGATATAATATGAGTATAGGAAATAGGTAAATTAAAAGAGGAGAAATACTGACAAATGATTAAATTAGCGGTAAACGGGTGTTTAGGGAAAATGGGGCAAAGGATATTGAACTTAGCTTTTGCTGATTCTGATTTTATAGTCAAAGCTTGTATGGAAAGGCCGGGGCATTCTGAACTTAATTCAAAAATAGGGGATGTCGCGGTTACAGATGATTTAAATGTGATTAGTGCGGCTGATCTGGTGATTGATTTTAGCGCCCCGAGCGCGGCTATGGATTTGTTAGCTATAGCATTAAAATATAAAAAGCCTATGGTGATTGGCACAACAGGCCTGGATGCAAAACAGATTGACAGGCTTAAATCTGAGGCAAAGGTGATTCCAATAGTTTTTTCGCCAAATATGTCTGTGGGCGTGAATGTGCTTTTTGCGTTAGTAAAAGCAGGAGCTGAAAAATTAAAAGACTATCAGGTTTCTATTATTGAGGAGCATCATATTCATAAAAAAGATGCGCCAAGCGGCACAGCAAAAAAATTGGCTGAGATTGTTAATGCTCAGGTTAAGAGCAAAATTGGGGATATTCAATCAATCAGAGAGGATGAAATTATTGGAAATCATCAGGTGAAGTTTGAAAGCGAATTAGACACAATTGTTTTAAGCCATTCTGCAAAGACCCGGGATATTTTTGCTATGGGAGCGTTGCGCGCGGCAAAATGGATAAAAGATAAACCTGCTGGATTTTTTACAATGCAGGATGTTTTGGCATAGAAGAG
>QNCH01000059.1 GCA_003645745.1 Candidatus Omnitrophota bacterium | reverse complement strand
TTCAAACTATGTTTTGCCTCAAAATTTTTCATATCGTAACACATTGATCAAAGTTAAACAAGCGCAAATATTAGCTGGAGGAGTTGATTCATTAGCTAAATTAAGTATTGATCTGGGGGTTGGTTATGATTTTGGCAATTCTATGTTTGGCTGGTTTCCCGGATTATCAGCAGAGTTTAACCGTACCAGGGGTGAAAAACAGGTAAAAAAATTGGCAAGCTTAAGCAAAAGCAAGGTGCAAAAAGCATTAGTTGGGGCTAATCTTAAAGAAGTGTTTATTAAAGCAGTTATTTTATCTGTAGTCAACTCTGAAAATTTAGCAAAGCATAAAGAAAATTTTAATGTTTTGGAACGTACTCAATTAGAATTAACACAGGCTAAATTGATCATTCTGATCAACAGCCTTCTTGGACAGCCTTTAGACACACCTTTGGATATCAAGATCAGCTTAAAAAATTTAGATGAAAAAATAGCAGATTTTTATGGTAATGATCGCGCTTTAAGCCGGCAGCAGGCAGAATTATTAATGAAGCAGGAACAATTAATAATTTTGCAGGAAAATAAAAAGATTTTAGAAAAGAATGGTGACCTGAAATTTAATTTACCTGCGTTTATTTTTCTTGCTCCTGAACCGGATATGGTTGTTTTATGGGCAGGGGTAAAGCTGGTGCGTTGGTCTAGCGGATATTTTAATCGTAGCGAGAGAATAAGTAAACAAGAACAAAAAATTAATCTGGAAAATGATATTGAAAAATTGAAATCAACAATTGAAATAGATAAGCTTAAGTTAAGTTTACAAAAGCAAAGGCTGCGTTTTTCTGTTTCTGATGATTTGTTAAATCCGGATTCTAAAAACAGGATTACCGGTAAAGCGCTGCAAACATTAATTCAGGCATTGCGTAATGGGTTAAAGAATGGACAGCAATCTGAGCAGCAAAGGCATAAAAAATATGTAATCAGCGCTTCGAAAATTCCTAAATTAGCAGCTGTGTCTGATTTTGATACAATTATTACCCATTTGAATTATAAATTTGCCAGAGAAAATTCTGATTTAAGGCTTAAATGGATACTTGAGAAACCTCCTGTTTATTCTCAAGCAACACAATGGTATGGGCATAGTTCACCTATTACTACAGGAGTTATAGAGCTTAGTTCTGAAACTAACCATTTGCCGTATTTTGGCGAAAATGAACGCAGAAAAATAGAAAAAGAAATCACAAAATCCGCGTGGCTGGACGCTCAGCAAAAAGCGCGTTTAAAAGCAAATGAATTATTAATCCAGTTAGCATGGATAGAAAGTATAGTTGAAGAAAGGGCACAGATTAAAGATAAAAAGACAAAACAAAGTTTGGCGATGCAAAAAGAAGCGTTAACTAAAGAGCTGAAAATACTTTTAGGCATTTCTCCGGCAGATAATCTTAGAATAATTAAACTGAATAGTTTTTTAAAAAAACAAAAACAGGGGGCAGATATAGCATTAGGTGATCTGCGTACAAGTATGTTAAAGAACGTGAATGTGTTAAATGCCTCGCAAATTCGTGTTCTTTCCGCTCAAGTAGAAAAAACTAACATTTTTATTAATAATTTATTGACAAATGATTTTGACTTTAAAGCGAGTATATTGGCAGGTTTTAAATTCAGCAGCAAGGATAATCAAGAGATTAAAGACATTGTAGCCGGCATTAGTTTTAAAACTCCAAATGTAGAGCGTATTGCCAGACGGATTGCACCATATATATGGGAAAAGAAAATTGCTGAGAATAAAAAGAATTCAGCATTGCGCGATTTGTCTTTACAGCTTAACGCGTTGATTATAGACACAAAAGGCTATGGACAAAAAATGAAGGTTAGCGCTGAATTATTTTTAAAGTACAGACAGGATTATGAGGCAAAGCTTTATCGTGGCTTAATACAGGAAAGCGCGATATCACAGCAAAAAATGATAGAGGCATTACAAATATATTTAGATGACCTTGATGGTTTTTATACTAGTTTCGCGCAGCTTAAAGCATTGCTTGATTCATTGGGAGTAGATACAGCTTTTCTTTTTAAAACGCAAAGCGGGAAGGCAAAATCTGAGCAGGATACCGCGCCTGCGCAAGAGTCGAATATTGCCGAGGAATTAATCCGTTACTCAATTGCGGATAAACAGACAAGAGCGCGTTTATGGGAAAAAGCCTGGGATGAGATTGCCGCGATAACTCCTGCCCAGCAGAGGAATGTTATTCGTTCTTTGCAGGCTATGAGCAGACAGTGGTACGCGCGCTATGACCAGTTAGCAGTAAAAGTAGTTAAGGGTGAGTTAACTGATCAGGTATTAAGAAAATTTGTCAGAAATAATTTACTGCCTATATATGAACAGGCATTAAAAGAAGTTTATAATAAAAAGCTGCCTCAGCAAGTGAGGCAGGAAATTGCTAAACTTGTGGGAATTGATAAATTGTTTACTTTGCGGGTATTGAAAACAGAAAATTATTCTCAAACTGCGGTTGTGGATATTCTTGGTGACGCGCTGGTTAGTGATATTGTAAATAATTATGCCTTATTTTTACAAGAGCATAATTTATTTAAGAATAAATCATATTATTTTGAATTTATGGAGAATATGTATTCGTTAAAATATCGTATTGTACAGGGATTTGTTTATCAAAAGCATAAGATTGATCAATCGGAATTTAAGTTACAGCTGCGAGAACAATTAAATGACTGGCTTGCGAAAATGCGACCAGAGATAACAGATTTAGTTTTGCCTGAAGGTATCTGTTTGTTGCCTGAGGAGAGTTTAGACACATCTCCTGAATATTTTACTGACCATCAAAAGTGGCTTTTAGGTAATCAAGAAAAAAAAGTTATTGATTTATTTGCCGGGCCAGACGCGTCAATGGCAGTTGTTTTACGGATGACTCCAGGCAAAGAAGTTACTTCTCTACCATTTAGAAGTGTAAAAGAGTTTAATAAAAAATATCCCGCTTCAGCACAAAAATTTTATGATTTTGCTTTGCCTGGTGAGCCAATAGATGATTGGGGGCGGGGCAGAGAATTATCGCCTGCTTTAGTCAGGCAAAAAGATAAAACAGGAAAACGTTATCAAATTTGGCTCCAAGATGGTAAAGAAGAATATATTGTTTTGTTTAATCCAGTTCTTCTTTCGCAGAAAATAGAGAAAAAGGAATTTTTTAGAAGTTCCGAACAATCTCTGTATAGAGTACTTTCAAGCATTAATTACGCGGCGGAAATAATGGTTGATAAGTTTGGCAATCCTATCGGTGATCCTGTAGGAGAGTATAGTGCTGTGGAAATTGTGGCAAAAAAAGATACTAAAGGAAAAAATAAATTTCCTGCGCTTGATCAAAAAGGTATTCCGCTTGTAGTGCTGCGTTATCATAATCAGCAGGGAGAATTAATTGAAAGGCCAATTGGTTTTTATGCTAAAAATAAAAATGGTGTGCTTAAAAAAGTAAATCCAGGTAAATATGGTTATGATTATATTATTACTGAAGACACTTTCATAAATTTTGCTTTAAAAAAATTAGGTATTTCGCAATCAAATTATACAAAAGCGCGGGAAATAATTCTGACTAATATTAATGATTCATCAGCAATGGCTGAAGCTTTTAATTTAAAATTGGGCGCGAAAATAAGTTTAAAACAGATACAAGCTGCGGTTGACCCTTTTAAAAAAGGCAATCGTATTATGTTTGGCGAAAATTCTATTCGCTATGATATGGCTTTAAATTTATTTGGTGAAATGATTGCTAAGGGGCAGATAGACAAAGCAGAACAATCTTTAGAAAATTTACGCAAGTGGAAAGCATTTTCAAAAATGCTTACAGTTGTGGGCAAAGTTTCAGGTGAAAGGCTGGCATCTGCTTTTAATTTGATTTTTAACGCAGCAGTGACTTTGCAAAGCCTGCAGGAAGTGCCGACAAGGGATGATGTAACCAGGCTTTTCAGAGAAAAATTTTTTGATGCTAAATCCGCGGTAACCGCACTTGCTATTGTACAGCCGCAGCAGGCAAAAGCGGAGAAAATTATTAAAGAAAATTTTAGTAATCTTGCTTTAATCACAAAAAAGTTGAATCAGCTCGAAGGTGTGCAAGTAGAGGAAAACCAAGTTACTGAGGCTTTAAACAAAGGCGCTCAAAAATTTCTTGAGTTTGTGCGTAATGCTCCGATTAAAAGTAACTCAAAAATCCTTGAAGACTATATTATTGAAAACGCGGGGATAAAGAAAAAGCGCTATATTGAGGTAATGAAATTATCTCTATATTTGATTGATAATTTTGCAGGTATATTTGACGTTAAAAGAAACAAAGATACTGGATTGCTTAATGACTGGTTTGCTTATTTTAGCGGCGGTGAGGTTAATTTAATGAGTATTATCGGCAGTGTTTCAGGAAAAGCATATTTAGGCAAAGGAGATTTTTTAGCTCAGAGTACCGGGCGTTTGCTTTCCGGGTTTGGGCTTACTGTGGATATTTTTGATTTATTTTCTGTTGAAACTTATGATGACGCGATTTCACCTGATTTATTAAGGACATATGTTCTGGGATACCCATATTCATTTTTTAAAGATGATCAAGCTGCTTTAAAAAGGTTTATTAGCGCGCGTAAAACAAATTTTGCGATAGAAGTTTCTCCTAAAACGCATATGATCACTGCGAAATATTTTACTAAAAGCGCGTATGAGAAGGTAAAGACAAAACCTATTGGTGATTTAAAAGCAGAGGCTTTTGGTTTAAAATGGCCTGTTTATGTTAATGAACTTACAGGCGGCATTATTATCTTTGGACTTCCTTCTTATGACCTGGAATTTGAACATTTGAAGAGAAAAATGCGCAATCAGTTGAATGTTCAGGAGCTTAAAGCAGGTAAAGAAAATGGTGTGATTGAAAGTACGCGCAGAGAATCTCCCCCAATTGTCAAAGAACATCTTCTTTTAAAAGAAGGAAAAATTACACTTAATGATTTGGTTGAATTTTTTGTTAATCAGATTAATCCTGAAACTTTTTTAAACCCAAGTTATTTTTATTTGCCAGGAGAACAGGGGTTAAATATAAACAGAAACACTACCTATCTTTATGATGAAGCTTTAGTTGGAATGTTTCTTAGCTTATTAGAGGAAAAAGAGCTGACTAAGGCAAAAGCTGATTTTTTAATGCAAACCGGCGGTATTTATCAATATTCGAGTGAAACAAAAAAGCAAGCAGGAAAGTTAATTGGTGTGGCAGACGCGATTGACAGCAGTTCTGTGCAAGGCAAAATTATCGAAGATTATGCTGCAACCGGCCCCGCGGCCTATCAAGGTATGTTCTTTTTTCAGGCTTATCAGGATACAAAAAATGAGAAATTTTTAGTTTTAGCAGACAAATTAGCTGGTGTTTTATCTGAGCGCCAGCAGAAAAATGGCGGTTTAGTTAAAGGAGTAAAAAGGGATGTGATCAGAGAAGGCGATGAAAATCATATTCGGATAAAGTCAGGGGAAGAAAATAATGGAGCGGCAGCATTATTTGCCAGGCTTTACAGCCTTTATCAGCAGGATCCGCTTAAATTTAAAGATTTTAAGAAATATCGCGATAAAATAAAGGATATTGACAACTGGATATTTAGTTCTTTATATGACCGGAAAAAAGGATATTTTATGCGCGGCACATTAGATGATCAGCCTGATCAGTTTTTTGCTACAGATGTAGGTGTGCAGGTTTTTATGCGCTGCGGGCCTGAAAAAATAGATAAAAGACTTGGTAATGGCGCGGCAATTAAAATCTGGAATGAAACAAAAAAACAGGCAAAAGTTGATACTGTAGTGCAGTTAAGTGATGGACAGAAAATCAAGATAAATGCTTTATATGACGTAACAAACGCGCAGGGACATTTAGGCAGGGCGACTGAAGGAATGCTTGAGATAAGCGGGCAAATGGCTGTAGGACATTTGATTATGGCTGATTATTATTTAAAGCATAATCAAAAAACAGCAGCAGAAAATGAAATTGCTGAATATAAACAATTAATCGCGCAAGCGGATAAACTGCAGGTATCTGTTATGCAAAGAGGTACGATCTATCCGCAAGCAACAGCACAGCAAATCAAGAAGTTTAAAGACAGCATAAATCCTACAACTGATGCTATAGGAGCTAGCGCTGCAGGAGCGTGGATTGGGTTTGCTAAAGCAGGATTCAATTTATTATCAAATCAATATGTTTCTCAATCTGTGCTGGATTTAGCAGGCATTACTCTGGTTGAACGTCAGCCTCTTTTTACCGCGTTTGAAAGGCAAAAGTCAGATAATCTTTCCGCGCACTTAAAAGAGCAGACAAAGGATGAGAAAGAAAAGGTACTTGTCGGAGAGCAATATGTAAAAATAGAGGAACATAGGCTGGATACTCTCCTGCAGGACAAAGAAGAATTACAGAAATTATTGAAAAAAGGATTAGAAAATCTTTCTTCAAGGGAACAATTAGAATTACAAAGGCTTTTGTCTCAATATCGGCAGTATTTGGTATATTTTAACGCGGAAACTTCTCAATATGGCTATTATGATTTAGCTTCAGGGGAACTAAAAAAAGTTACGCTTAATTTTGACCATAAAAAAATTGCTGCTGATATTCAGGTTTTGGAAAAAGAAAAAGCTTTTTCCGCGCATAGAAAAGAATTGATGCAGCAGGGCGGAGTTGTGACTTTTGATCAACACGGCAGTCTTATTGAGAATGGCGTACACATAGGCAGAAATGTATTTATGCGGGAGTTGAGAAAAATTTTAAGCCTGTCGCCTGCAGCAGCTAATGAAATCGCGCAGCGCGGATGGGTTTATGATGATTATGACAGTGATGGCAATAAAATAATAAAAATGCTGCAGCATCCGGTACTGGAGAATATAGTTATCCCAAAAATTGAAAATTCGTTTAGCGGTGAATTAGAAAATCTTACTTTTTATCAAGGGAGTTTAGTTAAAAAAGAAATTTTTGACAAAGAAACCGGCAAACTCAAGGAAATCGCGGTTAATCAGTATAATAAGTATGGAATTAAGACTGGCGGATATCTCACAAATGCGATTACCGGAAAAAAGATTAAAGAATTTGTTGGCCTGGGTTATAACCCAAAAACAGGCGAATATACTGAACTTGAAAAAGACCTTTTGCATCATAATCAAGCTGTAAAAGTATATTATGGGTACAGGTTAGGTTATCCTAATCCCAGGCAGATTATCACTGAAAATACAATTACTCTAATTAAAATGGATGAAAACGGCAGGGAAATGTTTATCCGTACATGGATGAACAAAGGGTCTTTAAAAAATCCAAAAAAAGGCGTTGAGGCTAAATTTTGTTTTGAATCTAAGCGGCTCAAATATGATCAAAAAACGCATTGGACCACTAAACTTGTGCGGGATTTAGAAAGGCATAAAGATTACATAGATGTTTCAGATAATCGGGGAAATTTAGTTTTTAGATTTAACGGAAGATTATTAGAAGATGGAACGTTTGTTAAAGAGAAAATTACTATTTATAGCTATAAGTATGAAAGCCGTTTTGCTGATTATGGCATTAGCGCGGACGCTATGAATATTATGGGTATGTATGGTGCTGCAATGGTAGGAGAAACTTATATTTATGACATAGATACCCAACAACCGGGAAAATTTCTGATGCATTCTGTAATGCAGAAAAAGACAAATGCCTCAGATATAGCTGATCGTTATATTGACCCGCAAGGCAATACACTTTTTCAAATGGAAGCTCCGCGTAAAAATTTAATCTGGCAGCAGGTGATTGATAAATACGGCAGGACTATTATTAAGTATAAAGGGAAAAAAGATAGTATTACAGGGCAGTTTATGAGAAATCAGGCATTATATTCTTTTTATAATACTGCGCAGATTAAAGAATTTTGCGAAACACATCCTGATTTTAAAAATGAATTAGACAAAATGCATTATGCCCCTGAACAATTAAATTACATCGGAAAAATGGGCTTGAGTATGATTGGAGCCGCGTATTTATATGACGCAGAGAACAGCGATTATGAGCTGCTTGTTGGTGTTTCTATACTTAAGAAACTGGAAAACGGAAAATATCTTGACACTCAGGGTAATGCTTTAGTGCAAATTAAAAATGTCTTGAATCATTTAGTGTGGCAGCAAGAAATAGATAATGAGGGCCGTTTAAAAGTTAAATATTCTGGGATACTTAATGAAAAAGGCGAATTTATCAGGCAGAGAAAAGTGGAATTTGAATATGAAGGTATCCCTGGATACTATGATATTGCTACAAGAGCAACAGCATATATATACGCGTATGTGCCTAAGACTGATCAATATGAGTGGATTCAGGTAAGTTGTTCTGAACTTTTAAATAAAGATAAT
>QNCH01000058.1 GCA_003645745.1 Candidatus Omnitrophota bacterium | reverse complement strand
CATTGGAAAATTGCGTATGGCCGGTTATTTTAGTGAAAATCAGTCAGTTGCTCAGGATATGCATGAAAATTTAAGTCCCACAATAAGCAGTTTACTGATTATCAATCATATAAAAGAAGGTATTGATTTAGCAAAGAAGCATAAGCTTGGAACAAGTATTATAGATATTATTACTCAGCACCATGGCAATGATTTAGTTTATTATTTTTATCATCGCGCGATTGAACAGCATGATGGGAAAAAAGATAAAATTCAAGCAGATAATTTTCGCTATTCTGGCCCAAAGCCGCAGTCTAAAGAAGCGGCGATTGTAATGTTGGCAGATTCTGTGGAAGCAGCTTCCAGGTCAGTTATTCAGCCAGGAGCAGCCAAGATTCAGGATATTGTTAACAGAATAATCAATAATAAGTTTATTGACGGCCAACTTAACGAATGTAGTTTGACACTAAAAGACATACATATCATTTCTGAAGTTTTTATCCATATTTTGAATGGTATTTTTCATAGTCGTGTTAAGTATCCTGATCCAATATTAATTGGTAAGAATGAACAAAATAAAAATAAAGAAATCTACAGAAAAAAGTAAAAATTAGTATAGAAAAACTTAGAAAAATCGCGGAAATAACCTTGCGTGACCAGAGAATTGACATGGTTGAATTAAGTGTTGTTTTAGTTGATTCTGAAACTATGCGTGATTTAAATAAGAAATATTTAAATCATAACTATGTAACAGATGTACTTGCCTTTAGAATGAATGACGGCGAGTTTACTGGTTTTAATCCTGAAATTTTAGGAGATGTAGTCGTGTGTCCAGATACTGCTTTAGAATGTGCTTTTAAATTAAACGAATCTTTTGAAAAGGAAATGTCTCTTTATCTTGTTCATGGAATTTTGCATTTGCTTGGTTATTGTGACCAGAGCGCTGTAGGCGCGGCTGAAATGAGTGAAATACAGGAAAGAATTTTATCATTAAATGTATAAACAAAGAAAATTATTTGATAGTTTTAATTATGCAATTGAAGGGGTTATGTATGTTTTAAAAACACAAAAAAATATGCGTTTGCATTTTTTGTGTGGCCTGTTTGTATTGCTTTTAGGTATTTATTTTAATTTAAGTAAAGTAGAATTAATCTTGCTTTTGCTTACTATTTGTTTTGTCTTTATTACTGAAATGCTTAATACAAGCATTGAATTAGTAATTGATTTAATAACTAATGAATTCCATCCTTTAGCACGAATAATTAAAGATATTTCCGCGGGAGCGGTATTGGTTGCTTCTGTTAATGCTGTTTTAGTAGGGTATTTATTACTCTTAACAGTTTTGCATGGGAAAAATTTTTATTCTAATATTGAGTATATTAAACAAAGGCCTTTGCATATAGTTTTTATTTCTTTATTTGTGGTGGTTGCAGGGGTAATGTTTTCTAAAGCCAGCAGCGGCAGAGGAAAACCGCTGCGCGGCGGTATGCCGTCAGGGCATAGCGCGATTAGTTTTTCTATCTGGATGGTTACTTTTTTTCTGTCAAAAAATATATTAATTGTTACATTAGTTTTTTTGTTGGCAGTGTTTATCGCTCAAAGCAGGCTTAAGTTAGGATATCACAGCCGGAAAGAGGTAATTGCCGGAGCTTTGTTAGGTATTAGTTTAACTTCTTTTGTTTTTTATTTTTTTAAATTTTAAGATGGCTATTCATAAAACTAAAGCGATTGTTTTAGAGACAAAAGATTATAGAGAGACGAGCTATCTTTTAAAATTATTTACTTTTGATTTTGGTAAAATTAATGCTCAGGCAAAAGGAGCGAGAAGAAAAATTGGAAAGTTTGGCACAAATTTTTTGCTAATGAGTTATAATGAGATTGTTTTTTATGAAAATAATGTGTCTGATTTGCATATAATCAGTCAAGCGGATATGCTGCAGCATTTTGGCAACATAGGTGGGTGTTTGGAAAAATTTACTTACGCTGCTTATTTTTTGGAGCTGGTTAATACAGTAATGCTTGTAGGTGAAAAAAACAAGGAAATATTTGTATTACTACTGCAATTTTTAAATTTTCTGGATGCCGGTTGTGGTTTAGAACAAATCAGGTATATTTTTGAAATTAAGTTTTTAAAAATTTCCGGATTTAAACCGTATTTTGACTGCTGTGTGAGTTGTGGTGAAAATATCGCGGAGAAAAGTAAGTTTAGTTATGTGTTCGGCGGTTTACTTTGTAAAAATTGTTTTGGGAAAGATTTTGCCGCACAGCATATTATGGAAGGAACGATTGCATCAGTCAATTATATTGAGCAAATGGACCTCTCTAAATTTAATAATTTTAAAATAACATTAAGCATTCGCAAGCAATTAGAACAAATCTTAGGGAGTTTTATTGGTTTTTATCTTGGTAGAAAATTTAAATCGTTATCATTTTTAAGTGAAATAAGGGGCTCGTATGTTTGATATTTCGATGGATAAAATAGTTTCTCTGTGTAAGAGGCGTGGATTTATATTTCAGAGTTCAGAAATTTATGGCGGACTGGCAAGTACATGGGATTATGGGCCATTGGGAGTGGAATTAAAACGTAATTTGAAACAGTGTTGGTGGAATAGTGTGGTACATGCAAGAGAAGATGTGGAAGGTCTTGACAGTGCTATATTAATGCATCCGGATGTATGGAGAGCTTCCGGGCATATTGATGGGTTTACTGATCCGCTGGTAGATTGTAAAAATTGTAAAAAACGTTTTCGTGTTGACCATTTACAAAGCAAAGGCAATATAAAAAAATGCCCTGAATGCGGTACGGAGATTAATTTAGAAAAAAATCCGCCAAGGCTTTTTAATTTAATGTTAAAAACACATTTAGGTCCTGTAGAGGACGATAGTTCTACTATCTATTTACGCCCGGAAACTGCACAGGGGATCTTTGTTAATTTTATTAATGTGATTAACTCTCGCCATTTAAAACTACCTTTTGGGATTGCCCAGATAGGCAAAAGTTTTCGCAATGAAATAACTCCTGGCAATTTCATTTTTCGCACTAGAGAATTTGAACAAATGGAAATAGAATATTTTGTTAAACCTGAAACTGCGGATACAGCTTATCAACAATGGATAGGCCAGCGTTTTAATTGGTATATTAGCTTAGGCATAAAAAAAGAAAGTTTGAGGTTAAGGCCGCATAATAGGCAGGAATTAGCGCATTACGCGAAAGCTTGCACAGATATAGAATATCTTTTTCCTTTTGGTTGGTCGGAGCTTGAGGGGATTGCTAATCGCAGAGATTTTGATTTAAATCAGCATACTTTAAAAAGTGGGAAACAATTAACTTTTTTTGATGCAGTGGAAAATAAACGGTATTTGCCTTATGTTATTGAACCTTCAGGTGGAGTGGACCGTGCTTTATTAGCTTTTTTATCAGACGCGTACAGAGAAGAAGAAGTAAAAGGCTTAAAAAGAGTAATTTTAGGCCTTAGCAAAGATCTCGCGCCTTATAAAGTGGCGGTTTTGCCGCTGTTGAAAAAACGCGGTGATATTGTAGAATTAGCAAAAAAAATTACTAGTAGTCTTAGAAAAGATTTTGTGGTAAAATATGATGACACTGCGGCAATTGGTAAATTATACCGCAGACAGGATGAGATAGGAACATTGTATTGTGTAACAGTTGATGTGCAGTCATTAGATGATGGGAAAGTTACAGTCAGGGATAGAGATACAATGCTGCAGGATAGGGTTGCAATAGATATGCTTAAGGGATATTTTAAGGATAAAATAAGTTAATTTTTTTAAGAAAGGGAAAGGGGTTAAAACAAAAATGGCAGAAAAATACGTTTACTTCTTTGGCAAAGGAAAGTCTGAAGGTAATGCAAAAATGAAAGCAATATTAGGTGGCAAAGGCGCGAACTTAGCTGAGATGGTTAAGATTGGCGTGACTGTGCCTCCTGGTTTTACAATTTCAACTGAAGTTTGTAAGTATTATTATGATCATAATAATAAATATCCGCAGGAATTACAAAAACAGATTGATTCTAATATCACCAAACTTGAAAATGAAATGCAGGCTAAATTAGGGGATGCTAAAAATCCGCTTTTGGTTTCAGTAAGAAGCGGAGCTGCACTATCAATGCCCGGGATGATGGATACTGTTTTAAATTTAGGATTAAATGATGATTCAGTGAAAGGCTTAGCAGAAAAAACTAATAACCCGCGCTTGGCCTGGGACGCGTACCGCAGGTTTATTGATATGTTTGGTGGAGTGGTAATGGGGGTATCACATGAATATTTTGAAGAAAAATTAACTGCTTTAAAGAAAAAATATAAAGTAGAATTAGATACCAGCCTTAATGCAGAACAATTACAGGAATTAGTTAGAGAGTATAAAAAAGTATATCAGAAATATGTGCGTAAACCTTTTCCTAATCAGGCAAAAGAGCAGCTAATGGCTGCGGTTAACGCGGTGTTTGGTTCATGGCAGACTGAACGCGCTGTAGTTTATCGCAACATTAATAAAATTATCGGATTGCTTGGCACAGCAGTTAATGTGCAGGCAATGGTTTTTGGCAATATGGGTGAAACTTCAGGTACTGGTGTTGCTTTTACACGTAACCCTTCTACTGGAGAAAATAAATTTTTTGGAGAATTTTTAGTTAATGCCCAGGGTGAAGATGTTGTTGCCGGTATTAGGACACCTGAGCCGATAAGTGAATTAAAAAAGAAAATGCCTGAGATTTATCAGCAGCTTGAAAGTATCCGTGAGAAGCTTGAAAAGCATTACCGGGATATCCAGGATCTTGAATTTACTATTCAGGAAGGCAAACTTTTTATGCTGCAAACGCGTACAGGCAAACGCACTGGCTTAGCAGCAGTGAAAGTGGCTTATGATATGGTAGAAGAAAAAATGATTACTGAAAAAGAAGCCCTTATGCGTATTGAAGGCAGCCAGCTTAACCAGCTGCTTTTTCCAATATTTGATTTAAAGGCAAAGGCTAAGGCAACGCGGATTGCTAAAGGTTTACCTGCCGGCCCTGGAGCTGCTTCAGGCCATGTAGTATTTACTGCTGCTGCTGCCCAAGAGTGGAAGAAGAAAGGCAAAAAGGTTATTTTGGTCAGGCATGAAACTTCTCCTGAAGATGTTGCTGGTATGCATGCTGCAGAGGGAATTTTAACTTCAACCGGAGGAATGACTTCACATGCTGCTGTTGTAGCAAGAGGATGGGGTAAATGCTGCGTAGCAGGATGCAGTGCTTTAAATATAAATTATACTAAGAAACAAATAACTGTTGGTAAAAAAATAATTAAAGAAGGGGATTTTATCTCCGTTGACGGCTCTACTGGAGAGGTTATGCTGGGCAATGTTGCGTCTTCTGCCAGCCCGGTGATTGCCGGAATTGTTGAGAATAATAATTCTGCTAAGAAAAGTCAGATTTATAAAATGTTTACCCATATAATGCAGTGGGCGGATAAATATCGTAAACTTAAAGTCAGGACAAATTCTGATACACCAAAAGATTCTCTTGTCGCGCGCCGTTTAGGGGCAGAAGGCATTGGATTAACAAGAACAGAGCATATGTTTTTTGAAGGAGAGAGAATTTGGGCAATCAGAGAGTTTATTCTTGCTGACAATAAAGCTGGCAGGGAAAAAGCTTTGAAAAAACTTCTGCCTTATCAACGTAAAGATTTTGAAGGTATATTCAAAGAAATGAATGGATTGCCTGTAACAATAAGATTGCTTGACCCTCCTTTACACGAGTTTTTGCCAAATGATATTAAAGGTCAGAAAGAGATGGCAAAACGTATGGGGGTAAGCGAGGGAAAGATAAAGGATTTAATCAGAAATTTGCATGAATTAAATCCTATGCTTGGCCATCGCGGATGCAGGTTGTCAATTACGTATCCTGAGCTTTGTGTAATGCAGACTACAGCGATTATTGAGGCTGCGTGCAAGATGACTAAAAAAGGAGTGAAAGTTTTTCCTGAAATTATGATTCCTCTTATTGGTACGCATAATGAATTTGATTTTTTAGAAAAAATAGTTAGAGAAATTGCTGATAATCTTATTGCAAAAGCAGAAATAAAACTTACCTACACTGTAGGCACAATGATTGAAATACCCAGGGCAGCTCTTACCGCGGATAAAACTGCGGTTAAAGCAGAGTTTTTTTCTTTTGGCACAAATGACTTAACACAAATGACTTTTGGCTACAGCCGGGATGACGCGGGAGTTTTTCTGCCTGAATATTTGTCAAATAAAATTTTACCAGATGATCCTTTTGAGACTATTGATCAAGAAGGAGTTGGCAAGCTTGTTGAAACAGCAGTTAAACTTGGGCGGCAGGTAAAAAAGGATTTAAAATGCGGTATTTGCGGAGAGCATGGCGGAGAACCGAATTCAGTAAAATTTTGTCACAGAGTTGGGTTGAATTATGTTAGCTGTTCTCCCTATAGAGTGCCTATCGCGCGTTTGGCTGCAGCTCAAGCGGCTATTGAGGATGAAAATAAAGGATAAAAAATGGATCCGATTAAATTATACTTAAAAGATATTAAAAATATTCCATTATTAACACCTGAAGATGAATTGAAAATATCTAAAAAAGCAAAAAAAGGTGATCCTGTTGCGCGTAAATTAATGATCAGGTCTAATTTGAGGTTAGTGGTTAATATTGCTAAAAAATATAGTTTTTTAGGAGTGCCAATTACAGATTTAATTGAAGAAGGCAATTTGGGGTTAATGCATGCGGTGAAAAAATTTGAGCCTTCTAAGGGATACCGTTTTAGTACTTATTCCGCATGGTGGATAAAACAGTATATTACCAGAGCTATTGCTAATCAAAGTAAGACAATAAGGGTACCTATTTACTTGATGGAGACAATTACAAAGTGGAGGCGTACTACTGAACAATTATCACAAAAATTAGGGCGTATTCCTTTAATAAAAGAAATCGCGCAAAAAATGAAACTTTCTTTAAAAGAAGCTCGGCGTTTGCATGAAATAATTACGCGCACAACTTCTTTGCATAAACCGATTGGCTCAGGAAATCATCAGGGGGAATTTATGGATTTGGTTGAAGATGAAACTATAATTTCGCCTTTTGATGAGTTAAATAATTTTTTGCGCCAGGAGAAAATTACTGAATTATTAAATCAACTAACTGAAAGGGAAAGGCAGATTTTAATTCTAAGGTATGGGCTTAATGACAGCACATTTAGAACTTTAGAAGAAACTGCTAAAGGTTTTAATATTAGCCGGGAGCGTGTGCGGCAGATTGAAAATAGTGCTTTGAAAAAATTGCGAAAAATGCTTAAAGACGATGAGAGTTTGGATTAAAATGGATAGGTTAAAAATTTTAGCTGATTCTATTCGAGATATTCCTGATTTTCCCCAAAAAGGTGTAATTTTTAAAGACATTACAACGCTGCTTTCTAATCCTACTACATTCAGACTTGCAATTGATACAATGTATCAGCAATATCAAGGGGAAAAAATTGCGGCAGTAGTTTGTGTAGAAGCGCGCGGGTTTATTTTAGGCGCGGTATTAGCGTATAAATTAAATTCCGGGCTTGTGCTTGTGCGTAAAAAAGGTAAATTGCCTTATAAAACTTATCAAGTTACTTATTCCCTTGAATATGGCAAAGATACTTTGGAAGTGCATCAGGATGCGATAAAACAAGGTGATTCTGTAATCATTGTAGATGATGTTCTTGCTACTGGAGGGACAATATCTGCTGTATGCAAACTATTGGAAAAATTAAACGCGAAAATTGTTGGCATTGGTTTTTTAATTGAACTAACATTCCTAAACGGTAGAAAAAAACTTCCTGATCATAATATTTTGTCATTACTAAAATACTAATCATTATGCATAGTAGCATCTAAATAGAATAATCATGAGCAATAATCCTTGGCTTGTGGCAGGCTGTAGGGAATCCCACATAGTGGGACAGGCTGGTCTGTCAGTTTCTATAGCAAATACCGGAAATTAAATTTAAAAAATATATTATAGAAAGATGGCTATGAATATATCGGAACAAAAAGAATTCAAACATACTGGGGGGCTGAAAAAACTTATTATTGCAAATGTCTTACTGGCCTTACTTGTATCACTATTAAATTTTTTTAGCGGGAAGCAAAATTTAGGAGTTTTTTGGCTTATTACTTCGATTATTTGGTGTTCAACCTATTTTATGCATATTAAATCTTTTTTCTGTAAAATTACAACAGAAGGAATAATTTTTATAGCTCCAATTAGTAGATTCACCAAAAGATCAGATGGAGCGATATTAGAGAAGTTAAACACATTGGTAAATATAAAATAGAAATTGTTACTTTTAATACAAAAATTTTAAAAATTAATTTATTGTACAATATACTCAAACGTAATTGGTTTGTAAGTTTACGACATCCCCCTG
>QNCH01000057.1 GCA_003645745.1 Candidatus Omnitrophota bacterium | reverse complement strand
AATTAAATTTAAAATCCCCATATTCGCTTTTATATGACGAAATATGAGAAACCCCAATCTGATCAAAATCAGTATTATAACGGTATCCTTTTGAAGATGATTGGCCAATAGTAGTCTGAGAATTAACATCTGTAAATACATACGCGCAAGACAGCGCCTGGCTGGAAAAATTATGCTCACCAAAAACAACTTTAGTGCTGATACTGTTGCCTTGCGGCTCTTTTGTGATAAAATGCACAGCACCGCCTGGCCTGCCTGCGCCATATTTGCCAGGCGCTGGGCCGCTGACAATAACAATTTTATGCATATCCTCAACAAACAAAGGTAAATCTAAATTAAAATGCCCTGTTTGCGGATCATTAATATTGACTCCATCAAGCAGAATATCAGTTTGTTCAAAATAATTGCCCCGCATTCTAAGATCAGCCTGCAACCCCACCGGGCCGCGCACAGCTAAATCCAAAGCAGATGACTGTTCTAACGCGTCTGAAACAGCCAAATTAACACTGCAGGACAAATCATCAATAAACTTCGCGTTATATAGCTGAGCATAATCGGTATCTCTATCAGGATAAACAACTATTGGCTCAAGTAAATGCGTTTCTTCTGCCCAAAGAGCAAAACAAATAAATAATTGTAAAATGGATAAGCTGTAAATTAAAAATATACTTATTTTTAATTTCATTCAATCATTCTTATTTTTGCTTTTGCTTAGCATTTTCTTCAATAATTTTTTCAGTAACTGACAGAGGCACTTCAACATATTTCTCAAAATGCATAGAATATGTCGCGCGCCCGCTGGAAAGAGAGCGTAATGCTGTTGCATAACCAAACATCCCTGCAAGCGGAGCTTCCACAGAAATAATCTGAAGTTTTCCCTTTATTTCCATTCCCAGCACTTTTCCCCTGCGTGAGCAAATATCGCCCACCGCGTCTCCCACATATTCCTCAGGGGTAGTAATTTCAATAGACATTTCAGGTTCTAAAAGCACAGGCTCTGCTTTCATAAAAGCTTTTTTAAAACAGTCCGCAGCTGCAACTTTAAATGCCATTTCAGAAGAATCAACATCATGGTAGGATCCATGAACTAAATTAACTATTATATCAACCACAGGATAACCAGCATAAATTCCCTTTTGCATAGCCGCGATAACCCCTTTTTCCACTGCGGGGATATATTCTCTTGGAATCGCTCCACCAGTAATTTTATTATTAAATTCAAAACCTTTTCCAGGTTCAGCAGGCGAAATGTCTATAACTACATGGGCATATTGCCCCCTTCCGCCTGTCTGCTTAACATGTTTATAATCCTGATGCGCTGAATTTAAAATACTCTCCCGGTAAGCAACTTTTGGCGGGCCAACAAGAGCAGAAACCTGAAATTCGCGTTTAAGCCTGTCTACAATTATTTCAAGATGTAATTCTCCCATTCCTGAAAGAATTGTCTCATCTGTTTCCTGATCTGTTTTCACCGTAAAGGTAGGATCTTCTTCAGCAAGTTTCATTAAGCCTTTACCTAACTTATCACGGTCTGAGCGGGTTTGCGGGCTGATACTTAAAGACATAACCGGCGCGGGAAACTCTATTGCCTCAAGTAAAATAGGATTATCTATATCACATATTGTATCACCAGTAACTGTATTACTAAGCCCAACAGCAGCCGCGATATCACCAGCAAAAATATCTTCCCTGATTTCCCTCTGATTCGCGTGCATTTGTAAAATTCTGCCTAACCTCTCTTTTTTTCCCTTTGTAGCATTATAAACATAAGAGCCTGCTTTCATTGTTCCTGAATATACCCTGAAATACACAAGCTTACCCATATGAGGATCAGACTGCACTTTAAACGCGAGCGCCGCGAAATGCTCCGCGTCATTAGCCTTTCGAACAACTACCTTTTTATGGTCATCAACATCCCTGCCTTCAATTACAGAAATGTCAACAGGAGACGGTAAATAATTTATTACCGCGTCTAATAATTTTTGCACTCCTTTATTTTTGAATGCTGAACCGCATAATAAAGGCACCACTTTATTAGATACTGTGCCCTTACGAATAGCGTCCATTAATTCCTGCTGAGTAACAGAATCTTCTGCTTCTAAATATTTCTCCATTAAACAGTCATCAAGTTCTACTGCTTTTTCTACCATTATATGCCGATATTTTTCCGCGATCTCTTTGTACTCATCAGCAATATCTTCTTCCTGAAATTCTTTCCCTAAAGAACTATCTTCCTGATAAATATAAGCTTTCATTTCCATTAAATCAATAATCCCGCGAAATTTATCTTCAGCCCCTATAGGCAGCTGCAAAGGGATAACATTTGCCTCAAGGTCTTTTTCTATACATTCTGCTACTGCAAAAAAATCAGCTCCGATTCTGTCCATTTTATTAATAAAAGCCAATTTAGGTACTTTATATTTGTCTGACTGCCGCCATACTGTTTCTGATTGCGGTTCAACTCCGCCTACCGCGCAAAAAATTGCTACTGCCCCATCTAAAATACGCAGGCTTCTTTCAACCTCTACAGTAAAATCAACATGGCCTGGAGTATCAATAATATTAATTCTATGGCCTTTCCAAAAACAGGTAGTTGCCGCTGAGGTGATCGTAATCCCGCGTTCCTGCTCCTGCTTCATCCAATCCATCTGCGCTTTCCCGTCATGCACTTCACCAATCTTATGAGAGCGTCCGGTATAAAATAATATTCTTTCTGTAGACGTAGTTTTACCCGCGTCAATATGCGCCATTATTCCAATATTTCTTACTTTAAGTAAATCAATTGTTCTTGCCATCTTTTTCTCCTAAATAGCATTTTTTTATTTTTTATCATTTTTTCATAATTAAACTATACTCAAACGTAATAGGGGTGCAAAATTTAGGCGTTTCCCTGTGCCCTATATTGGAACGTTCTGACTTAAGACAAACCGCAGGCGCAGCTCGCTGCATTGAAGTTTGGCGAATGAAAAACGAATCAAGATGCAGTGTGAGGGGGACGTCATAAAATTGAAACCTATTACATTTGAAGATATGATTACACTGTGTATAATAAAGCCCGACATTCTATGCCGGGCTTTATTAATTTAATTTACGCGATATTAAGATCTAATTTTATATTTTTGTGACCTTAGCTGCCTGCTCACCTTTAGGACCCTGTTGAATTTCTACTTCAACTTCCTGCCCTTCATCCAAAGTCTTATAACCATCACTTTGAATTGCAGTATGGTGTACAAACACATCACTACCTGATTCCATTGTAATAAAACCATATCCTTTTTGGTTGCTAAACCACTTCACTTTACCTTTTGCCATCTTTACACTAACCTCCCATTAATTAATACCACTACTACTAACAATACTACAAACATCTATTTAAACAGTATATATTCTATCTATGATAGCTATATGCTGATTTTTTTTAAAACTACACTAAAAAAACAAAAACCACAAGGATGACATTCTATTCCTTGCGGTTTAAAACTGTACGCCCTTACTCACTACATTATCAAATATACACTTTCCTATAATAATTGTCAATAGTTTTTTTAAAATAATTTCATAAATAAAATTTGTTGATTTTTTAGATTATTGTGTTTATACTCAAACGTAATAGATTTGAGTATAAACACAAATAAATAACAGTTATTTATTTCCAAACCATAAAGGAATAAACAAAATGTTGGTTGTTCTCGCTTATATTATAGACGGATTAGTAGCTGTGTTTAGCATAATTCTAACAATACTCTATTGGCTGATTTTAATCCGCGCGCTGATTAGTTGGGTCAATCCTGATCCATATAATCCTATTGTGCAATTTTTACGGCGCAGTACAGACCCAATACTTGAGCCAATTAGTAAATTTTTAATGCCTTTAACCTACAAAATACACGTTGATCTTTCTCCTTTAGTGGCTTTTTTTATTATTATATTCCTGCAAAAATCTTTAATTGGAACATTATTATATTTATCATTTAGATTAAAACAGTAAATTTTATTTATACTCAAACGTAAGAGGTTTGAGTATAGCCTTTATTTGTTTTCTATTCTGCATTCTTTCTCTTAACTATGGCAATAAAAACTAACAAAGTAAATAAATTTTTAGATTCTCTGATTGGAATAGTTGCTTTCCTTTGCTTTTTTGTGCTTTTTCTTGAATGGGGCTTGAAAATAGGAAATGCTTACCGTTCTATATTTAATACATTTGACGCGGTTATTCTTTTTATTTTCTTGCTTGAAATAATCATGCGTTTTCTATTCTACCCTTCAAAAAAAGAATACTTTAAGAAATATTGGATAGACATTCTAATTCTGATTCCATTTATCCAGTTTATACATGGTTTAAATACAGCGAGAATATTTATTGTACTCAAACAAATAGTTATCATTTTTAGAATTTTAGTGCACACTAAAATAATTCAAAAATTAATCAGTTTATTAGGGCTTAAACCAGCGCAATTGCTTGTAGTAAGTTTTATTACAACTATTTTAATTGGCGCGTTCCTGCTTACTCTGCCTATAGCAGCAAAAAACGGCCAAAGCTTAAATTTTATCGATGCCTTATTTACCGCTACATCAGCTACATGCGTAACTGGGCTGATTGTTAAAGATACTGGAACTTTTTTCGCCCCTTTTGGACAACTGGTTATTTTAAGCCTTATTCAGGCTGGGGCATTAGGTATTATGACTTTTTCGATCACTCTTTTTTTAGCTGTAGGGCAAAAGATGTCTTACAAAGAAGCAATTACTATGCAGGAAGTGTTAGATCAGGAAAGCATTATGGATATTCTAGGCTTAATCAAATTTATTGCTAAAATGACAATTCTTATTGAATTTATCGGAGCACTATTCCTTTACGCGGGATTTATGAATTACCTTCCTAATCCAGGTTTCAGGCTTTACGCGGCGCTATTTCATTCAATCTCAGCTTTTTGCAACGCTGGTTTTTCTATTTTTCCTGACAGTCTCACCGCGTTCGCGCGTGATGTGCCGTTAAATTTATGTTTTTCATTTCTAATCATTATTGGAGGCTTAGGCTTTATTGTTGTAAAAGACATTTATGATAAATATATTACAAAAAAAACACCAAAAACAATTGGTTTAAAACTACACTCAAAAATTGTGCTGACAATGACCACAGCATTGCTGATTATTGGCACAGTATGTATTTTCTGCGCGGAAAACAACTCTGCTTTTAAAGATATGATTTTACAGGATAAATTATTAATTAGTTTCTTTCAATCCGTTACCGCCAGAACCGCTGGGTTTAATACTTTAAACATTAACCTGCTCAGCAATGCCAGTATTTTTAGTCTTATAGTGTTGATGTTTATTGGCGCCTCTTCAGGATCAACCGGCGGAGGCATAAAAACAACTACCTTCTCAATGATTTTAATGTCTGTTACCAGCCGTTTAAAAAACAAAGACCACGTCAGTATTTTTAAAAGAAAAATTCCTGATTTAATTACAAGCAGAGCATTAATTATTTTTATCTCATCCATAGCAATGATCATCCTGTTTGCTTACCTTACCGCGATTTTCGAAAACTTAGCTTTTAGAGATATTATTTTTGAAGTTGTTTCAGCTTTTGGAACAGTCGGGCTTTCCTGCGGCATAACAGCAAAACTGCATCCAGCAGGTAAAATTCTAATTACTCTGCTCATGTTTTTAGGAAGATTAGGGCCTTTGACTATACTATTAGCCTTTTCCCGCTACAAAAGAAAAATCTATTACAAATACGCGGAAGAAAAAATTATGGTAGGGTAGAGTAGTGGTAGTAGTGGGGGTCAAGTCTCAACTCGCAAACTTGTATCTATTCTTTGATATCTACGATCGAATTCTTTATCGCTCATGCGCTTCATTCTTACTCGTCTACCATATTCACTTATACTCCTTGGATTCCCAACACAATATCTCTTCGCAATTTCCTTACAACTAATCCCTGTCTTATCTCGAATCAATTTAATCGCCACTTTCCTTGCCTCATTATCTTTCCCTCTAATTGAGCAAAATAATTCCTCTCTTTTTATCCCATACTCTTTTAATACTCTTTGCTCAATACTTATCACAATCTTTTTCTGTTTAATCTTCCATTCTTCAGGCACTTCTCGATCAAAATATCTTTTCCCATGAATATAAATTTGATGTATTTTATCAAAATAATCTTTTTCTCCTAAAATATACGCTCTCTTCGTGCACTTGTAAAAATCTTCGAGTTCCTCATCATCTTTTTGCAGCATAAATTTTTTATAAGCTGCTATCCCGCGTTTTCCGACAACCCATTCTCTGGATATTATATCATTTATTTTTAACCACAGATAATTACTACTGTTATTCATATAATCATTATGGCTTGAAAATTTATAGTCCCCTAATTTCTTCGCAAGTCCTGCTTTATTTGGATTTAAATGAATATATCTAATAACACGCATTAAATACAACTCTTCCTGCACAATTATCGATTTATATCGCCCCCTAAACAATGAACCGTCACTATGATATTTTCGATTAAATATTTGCGTGTAAACTCCATTGAGTTGCCGCATGAACTCCGGCAAGTTGGCATGAGACGTACATATTAATAGATGGTAATGATTTGACATTAAACAATAAGCTAAAATGGATACCTGATATTGCTCACAAGATTCGCCTAATAATCGCAAAAACTCCTTGTAATCTTTCTCGTGACGGAAAATTTTCATTTTATTCCGTCCTCTATTAATCACATGATAATATCCACCTTCTATATTTATTCGAATAGGCCTAGCCACTTATGCCCCCTCCTAATTCTCTCTAACCAGTAATTACATTTTATCAAATGTTTAACTTGTTGTCAAGTTGAGACTTGACCCCTTATCTCTTGACCCCTTATCTCTAAAAACATTTGCCGCGCAGTTTTTTTTAACACAGGGTGCAGCATTCGCGGAGAAATTTCAGCTAAAGGTTTTAAAACAAAAAAACGTTCTGAAATTAAAGGGTGAGGGATAATTAATCTTGGTGTTTTAAGAATTAAAAAATCATAAAAAAGAATATCTAAATCAATCTGCCGCGGCCCCCATTTTATCCCGTTCATATTCCTGCCAAGCTTTTGTTCTATTGATTTCAAAACACCTAAGAGCTGAAAGGGGCTGAATAAAGTAGAAAGGAAAACCACTTGATTAAGAAACTTAGGTTGAGCTATTGGCCCAACAGGCTCTGTTTCATAAATACGTGATTTTTTAAGAATTTTTATCTTATTGTCTGCTAACAAAAAGCTTAGCGCCTTACTTATATTATATTTACGTACTCCTAAATTTGATCCTATACTTAGATAAACATTATGCCCGTTCATAAAAGACTTAAACGTTTTACTGCTTCCTTTAGCTTATCTTCAGGCTTAGTCAAAGCAAATCTTAAATACCCTTCGCCGTATTTACCAAAACCAACCCCAGGAGTAACAACTATATCTGCTTTTTTTAAAATTATACTGGCAAATTCCAAAGAATTAATCTCTTCACTTATCTTTGTCCATACATAAAAACTTGCTTTTGGTTTTTCTACGTTCCAACCTAAATTCTTTAATCCTGCCACTAAAACATCTCTTCTTTGCGCATACATCAGACACATTTGTTTTGTAAATTCTGATTCTGTTTGCAAAGCAGCAATGCCGGCAATTTGAATTGCCTGAAAAATCCCGGAATCCATATTTGACTTTATTTTTGCCAAACCAGCAATAACCTGCTGATTACCGCAAACCCAGCCGACTCTCCATCCAGTCATATTATAAGTTTTAGAAAGTGAATGAAATTCTACCGCCACTTCTTTTGCCCCGTCTATTTCTAAAATACTCGGAGCGCGATAACCGTCAAAGCACACTTGAGAATAAGCTAAGTCAGAACAAACAATAATCTGATATTTTAAAGCAAAATCTATTACTCTTTGAAAAAACTGTTTATCCGCAACTGCCGCACTAGGATTATTCGGATAATTGAGAAACATCATTTTAGTTTTCTTTAAAACAGCTTCAGGAATTTCTTTTAAATCAGGCAAAAAAGCATTCTCTGCGCGCAAAGGCATAAAATAAGGCTCACCGCCAGCTAATAAGGTAGCATTAGCATAAACAGGATATCCTGGATCAGGCACTAAACTTACATCTCCCTGATTCAAAAAAGCAAATGGCAAATGCGCAATGCCCTCTTTAGAGCCAATTAACGGCAAAATTTCATTTTTATCATCCAAATTTACCTGAAAAATTTTTTTATACCAACGCGCGATTTCTAAACGCAACTTAGGCATTCCCGCATCTAAAGCATAATGGTGGTTTGCCGGGTCATTGGCAGCTCTAGATAAAGCTTTAATAATATGCTCGGGAGTAGGCTGGTCAGGATCTCCTATGCCTAAATCAATTAAATCCCTGCCTTCCTGGATAGCCTGCCTTTTTGCCTGGTCAATCTGCACAAAAAGATACGGCGGAAGTTTTTTTAAATAATCAGATAATCTAAATTCCATAAACTATAATTCCTTTCAAATTAGATTCCCGCTAAAAAATTGCGGGAATGACAAAAATCTTTTTT
>QNCH01000056.1 GCA_003645745.1 Candidatus Omnitrophota bacterium | reverse complement strand
GCGAACTTCAAATTATTCTCCTCCTCTTACTCAACAAATTTCCTATTTATACCCAAACGTGATAGATTTACTATACTCAAACGTAATTGATTTGTAAAATTTAGGCGTTTCCCTGTGCCCTATATTGGAACGTTCTGACTTAAGTCAAACCTTAGGCGCAGCAAGCTGCGCCTAAGGTTTTGCGAATGAAGAACGTTTCAAGATGCAGTGTGAGAGGAATGTCATAAAATTACAAACCAATTACGTTTGAGTATAACACTGAGTATAACAAAAACAAATATACCTTCTCTAATTAGTTATGCCACTCCAATTGTATCCCAGAATTTTTAAGCTTAAAGTTACTATTTATAACATCTATCGTTAGTTTATATTTTCCATATTCAGGACCAATAGTAAATAATTTTAAATGCGCATTACGAATCATCTTTTTTAAGCCTTCAGAATATTTATGTTTATTAGTAATTTTATTTCGATACACCCTTCCGTTAGGATCCAATAATTCTACTTTAAAATCCACAAAATAATCTATGGATTCCAATTTATAGTAATAATTTAAATATACATCTACCTTTTTATTAATTCGTGTTAATTTAAAATCAAACTCAAAATGCTGATTAAAATTATCTTTTTCTTCCTGAGGGCTCTGTAAATAAGCTCCTAACAGAAATACTGAAAACACTATAACAATTAAACTATTCAAAAAATAATATTGTTTACGCATAAATCATTCCATTTAAAACGCATAAACTAAAGATAAAAGTAAATTAGTATCATTCTTCTTTACATCACCCGCAGGATCAGAATTAAACTCATCAATAAAACTGCACCTAAGCGCTATTGTCTGGCTTAAAGGATTTGTAAATTTAGTTTCTGAATGTATCCTGTATCTTTCACCTTGCTCCAGATTATTAAAAATTGTAATATCCTGTGAAATACTCGCAGCATCAAAAACTTGTTTTTCAAAAAATAAACGCGGCGCACAAACAGTATTAATGTCTTCATCCAATCGATTCGAGTATTCAATATACTCAAAACCTAATCCAATCTCAAAAAGTAATTTCCACTGCTCGGTATCAAAAAACCAATACCCTATCCCGGAATAAGGCACAATGCGATAATCAACATTCGCGAACTTATCATGATCTGCTTGAAACTTTAAAAAACCATACCACTCTTTATCCCAAAAGCTAAACCCATACCTAAGCGAGCCTGAATGTTTCTGCGCGTTCATTTTTTTATCTTGTGTCGCGTACAAACTGCTAAGTTTAAAAGTTACTTCATTATAACCGGTTTTTTGATAAGCATTCAGCGCCCCTAACAACTGGCTATTTTGCGTATTGCCTGTTGCCTGTGTATATCCTAAAGAAACTTCTTTTTCCCAAACTCCAATGCTGGATGAATCTTCTGCGTAACAAACAGCGCTGACAATAATTGTCAACATTAAACTTAATAAAAAAATCCTATAAAACCGCATAAATTACCCCTCTATTTTATTGTTTATTATATGCACATCATGTTGAGGAAACGGGATTGTACATCCGCTTTTCTCTAATGCGACTTTACCGTTTTCAATAAGCTCAAAATATACATCCCAGTAATCATCTGGTTTTACCCATGGACGGCAAACCAAATTTACAGAACTGTCTGCTAATTCTGAAACCGCGATTACAGGCGCCGGAGACTTTAAAACCCTGTCATTACGCGAAACTACATCTTTTAAGGCTCGTTTAGCTTTAGACAAATCATCAGTATATGACACACTAAAGACTAAATCAATCCGCCTTTTACCAAAACTAGAAAAGTTAATAATATTATCTGCTGTAATTTTAGCATTAGGAATAATAATTTGCAAATTATCAAAAGTGCGTAAACTTGTGCAAAAAACCTCTACATCTTCCACAAAACCTTCTGCCCCTCCGCAAGCAATAAAATCACCAACTTTAAAGGGTTTGAAAAAAATCAATAAAATCCCAGCGGCAAAATTCGCCAATGACCCCTGCAATGCCAAACCGATTGCTATGCCAGCAGCGCCAAGCACTGCAATCAAAGAAGCTGTCTGTACTCCCAACTTATTTAACGCAGCAATAAAAACAAATATTAATAAACTAACACGGATGATATTTTTGGCAAAAGAACTTATTGTTTTATCAACCCCAGCTTTTAGCAAAATCCGGCTAACTAAATCAGCAGCAATATGTCCCACCCATCGGCCTACGATAACAATCAAACCTGCGGCAAGCACATTCATCCCATAAATAACAATATAGGAATACAGTTTATTTAAAATCTCACCCATTATTTCTCTTCACTCTCTACAAAAAAAATTAAAATGGCAAAAGTTCTTTAAGTTTATCTTTTGTCTCCTTTGCTGTATTTTTAAATGTATCTTCTATATTTTTTACAGCATCTTTGGAAACATTTTCTAAAACGTCTTGTTTCAATTTATCCTTTAAATCTTTAGCTGTTTCAGCTATACCTAAATTTACAAATTTGTCAATTGAAGTTTTCATTAAAGTCTTAACAACTATTGTCTTGACGAATTCTTCTATATTAGTAATGTTTTCATAATGCTCATTAATATTTAATTTGTACTCTTTTACCTGCAGTGGTTCTTGAGAGTAATCCTTATAAATCACTTTACCTATTTTTAAATCTAAAAGATCTATTTTAATTTCAGGCATTTTCCCTTTTTTCTGCGGTTGTTTTAGTTTTTTATCCTCTTTTTTTACCTTTTTATCTGTTTGCATTGGCTTTAAAGCATCAAGATTAAGTGTTCCATTTTTAGCTTTAACCACCAATAACTCCTCTAAATTCAAACGGACAACCTGAAGATGAATTTTTTTCTGCAAAAAAGCTTTTAAATTATAATCAACATAAATTTCAGGGATATTAACCATCACTTTGTCTTCTATGCCCTCAGGATTGAACAATTTCAAGCCATTTATTGCAACTAATGTTTTCATTAGGCCAATATCAATATTTTCAACTTCTAAATTCAATCCTGTAACTGCTTTTACCCCTGAAACCACTGCAGTTTTAACAATAATATTTTTAGCAGTAATTAAACCTGCTAATAAAATTATAATAATTAATACAACCGCAATAAATATCCTTTTCAACATACTATCAGCCCCTTTTTTTAACCAAATTTTAATTCTATTATATATCCAAGATAATAAGTACTGCTAATTACTAATAAAGCAATTAATAAATGTTCTGCAATTACTTTCCATGCTACAATTTTTTGTTCTCTCGCGATATTATAACTAATAATTACCAAAACTAATATCCCCCATATTATACTGCAGATAACCGCGGATGCAAGGTTAAATAATAGCACAGGAATAATAAATGTTAAAGCAAAAATAAATTTTGAAATAAAAGTAGCAAATGTAGAAATCCATATTTCTTTTGAAGTATGCTTATTTTCTGATTCTTCCGAGATATGAATACCTAGAGCATCTGAAAACGCGTCAGCAACAGCAATAATTAAAATACTGCCAATAACCATTGTCTTTGATTTAGTCCTTGCATACATTCCAATAATTATACCTAAAGTTGTAATTATTCCAGAAGTCGCGCCAAAACAAAATCCAACCTTAAAAGAATTATTCATTATAAAAACTCTCATGAGAAAGGGGCACAAAACACAATTTTTTAAATTAGATTCCCTGCACCGCATTTTGAGTATATCAAATTGATTCGTTTCATTATAAAATTTTGTATCGGACAGGTCACGCCTGTCTGCGTGCGGCACACACAGGCAGGACCTGTCCGATACATTTATTTACTGTCCCTTAACGTACTAAAAACAGATCTTTATTTTGCCCAAATCTATTTTTAAGTTCTAAAGAAATTAATTGCTGTGTATTTGCGTGAACTAAACTTCTATTTTGCAAATAAGCAAAAGATTCTTTTCTTGCTGATCTTAAAAGCTTTGCATCAGCTAAAATATTTCCTATCTTTAGTTCAGGCAGCCCATGCTGTTTAGAACCAAAAAATTCACCCGGACCGCGGATAAGTAAATCATATTCCGCGATTTTAAAACCGTCATTTGTCTTAACCATTGCATTGAGCCTTTTTACCGCATCCTGAGTCTTGCCTTCACAAAGCAAAATACAATATGCCTGTTCCCCCCCCCTGCCAACTCTGCCTCTTAATTGATGCAATTGACTTAAACCAAACCGCTCTGCATGCTCAATCAACATAATTGAAGCATTAGACACATCAATACCCACTTCAATTACTACAGTAGAAACCAACATATCCAAATTCCCTTTTTTAAATGATTCCATAATCAACTTTTTATCCACTGATTTCATTTTACCATGCAGTAAACCTATTTTAAAATTACGAAATATAACATCTTTAAAATGCTCATACATTTTTGTTGCTGCCTTTAAATCCATAACCTCAGATTCTTCTACTAATGGATAAACAACATAAACCTGATTTTTATTTTTCATCTTCCTTGTTAAAAAATCATACATATCCTGCCTTTTTTTTTCTGTAATCCAATATGTTTTAACAGGTATTCTTCCAGGCGGCATTTCATTAATTGTAGAAACATCCATTGCACCGTAAACAGTAATTGCCAATGTCCTGGGAATTGGAGTAGCAGTCATTACTAAAACATCACAGCAACATCCTTTTTGCTGCAAATTTGCCCTTTGCAAAACACCAAATTTATGCTGTTCATCAACAATTACCAAACCCAATTTTTTAAAACAAATATTTTTCTGAATTAAAGAGTGAGTACCAATAATAATATCAATCTGATGTTCTTTAATTTCAAAAAGTATTTTTTCTTTTTCTGCTTTTTTTAAACTGCTTTTCAAAATACCAATACGAACTCCTAACGAAGCGGTAAAAGTTTGAATAGTTTGATAATGCTGCTGCGCTAAGATTTCCGTTGGCACCATTAAAGCTGCCTGAAAACCATTCTGCACACAAATAAGCAGTGCCCATAAACTAACAACTGTTTTCCCGCTCCCCACATCTCCCTGTAAAAGACGATTCATTGGTTGATCACAGTGCATATCCTGTTCAATCTCTTCAATTACATTTTTCTGGCTTTTAGTCAATTGAAACGGCAATAATTTTTTAAAGTTTAACAACAAATCTCCTCTTATGCGATACTTAATGCCATTAGTTTGTGTTTTAATTTTCTGCCGCTTAAGGCCTAACGCTGTTTGTAAAAGAAAAAACTCATCAAAAATCAGCCTTTGCTTTGCCCTGCTCAACATTTTAAAATTATCAGGAAAATGAATGTTTAATATTCCCGCAATTAAAGGCAAAAATTTATGTTTTAAAATTATTTCTTCAGGTAAAAATTCAACAACTGACCCAAGATGTTCGTCCAAACAATATTTAATAATCATACGCAAATAACGTTGGCTAATATTATTAGTTAAAGGATAAATTGGCACAATCCTGCCTGTATGAATAGTATCTTCAAAATCTTTGCTAAGAATTTCATATTCAGGCGAACTTATCTGTAAATTACCATACCTTTCAATCTTGCCGTAAAGAATAACTTCATCATTAACACGAAAAATTTTTTTTAAATAAGGCTGGTTAAACCAGGTGCCGTAAATCACACCTGTTGAATCTCCTATCGCTAATTGAAAAATTGTGCGGCCGCGATTAAGCCTGCGTGTGCCTGAAGTTAAAACTCTGCCTTTAATTGTCTGAAAAGTACCTTGTAGAGCTTTATTAATAGGCTGAAAACAGCTCCTGTCTTCATAACGCCTGGGGAAATAATAAATTAAATCTTTTACTGTAAAAATTTTTAATTTTTGCAGTAACTTAATCTTTTTTGGGCCTACAGCTTTAAGGTACTGGACTGATTGATTGAGGAGATCAATATGGTTAGCCATCAATAATTATCCGCACATATTGTTTTTTGCCTATTTTAAATTCATATTTTTTCTGCTCTGAAGAGTCAAGCATTAATTCATAATTAACATCTATTATTTTTTCTCCATTTAAAGTAACCGCTGACTGTATAATTAAACGGCGTGCTTGCGCGTTACTTTGCACTGCACCGCAAAGTAGAAGTGCCTTGCAGATCCAGAGTTTACCATCTTTCCATTCTGTTTTTGCAATTTTTCTATCTTCAAACAAATCAAGAGCAACATTCATTTCACGCGTATCCTGTGTTTTCTTTCCATGCCTTGCAGAAAATAGATACGCGGCTTTTTGAGCCTGTTCTTTGTTATGATAAAACTCTGTAATTTGAGCAGCAAGTTCTTCTTTACATTTTTTTGGATGCAGACTGCCGTTACTTACAGCTTCTTTTTTTTCTGCAATCTCTGATAAAGAAACATTCGTGAGCAATTCATAATAACGAAACATTAATGGATCAGAAATAGACATTAATTTACCATACATCTGATCCGCAGGCTCATCTATGCCCACATAATTATTTAAACTCTTACTCATTTTCTGCACACCATCTAAACCTTCCAACAGCGGCATCATCAGCACTACTTGTTGAGCTTGCTGAAAATCTTTCTGTATTTGCCTACCTACTAAAAGGTTAAACTTCTGGTCAGTCCCGCCAAGTTCAATATCTGCATTAAGCACAACAGAATCATATCCCTGCAATAACGGATACATAAATTCTAAAATACTAATATCTTTACCCTGAGCATAGCGTTTTTTAAAGTCATCACGCGCAAGCATTTGTGCAACTGTAAGATGGCTGGTAAGCTGTAAAAACTCGTATGGGGTCATTGCGTTAAACCATGAACTATTAAATTTAATCTCTGTTTTACCTGGGTCTAAAATTTTATAAATTTGTTTTTGGTAGGTGTTCGCGTTCTCAAGCACCTGCTCACGAGTTAACTGTTTCCTGATTTCAGATTTACCGCTGGGATCGCCAATCATACCAGTAAAATCACCAATCAAAAAAATAACCTTATGCCCTAAATCCTGAAAATGCCGCATTTTTCGTAGTAAAACAGTATGCCCTAAATGAATGTCTGGAGCACTTGGGTCAAAACCAGCTTTTACAACCAATGGTTTTTCTGAACTTATTGATTTTTCTAATTTATCTTTTAATTGAGCTTCAGAAATAATTTCTGTAACGCCTCTTTTGATTAATTCTAATTGTTTAGAAACATTTTCCATAATTTAATCTTCATATTTTGTAATCGGTGAAAAGCTGTGAAAAAATCTCCCATCATGCTTTTTTCGCGTTTTTTCTCCGATGAAACATAAAGTTGAACAAGTGCAAAATAACAATTATTTCACAACTTCTGCGTCAATGAGTGTATCAGCATTACTCCATCATTGCCCAGCCCCATTTGTCAAAACCTTCTGACTTTAAAATACTAAAAAACATTCTTCGTTGCTGCGTAATTAATTTAGATACTCAATAGCAATAATCGCTTGTGTCCATATCTTCCATGTATTCCCTTCTTTTGTAAATACATAGATTGCGTCAACCAGATTATCTTTAAATGCCGGACCTTTTATTTTAGTAGTCTTTTGCTTAACTCTTGCTAAAGCATAACCATCATCTGTCGTAATATATTTAAAAAATGCTAACTCATATTTTAATGAAAAATCATCAACCAGTTGTTCAACCATCATTTTAGTCTGCAAATATGCTGGTGATTGTGTGTGTATAGTTTTCATTGACTGCTCAATATTATTTTTTTCCAGGCCTGCAAAATTTAATTCCACTACTTTACGTAAATCTTCACCTATCCCTTGAGCAAACACTATATTTGTAACTAACAAAAAACTTACAACAATACCGCTAATACCCATTTTCCCCATACCTAACCTCCTCTTAAATTATTTTCTAAATATACACTCCCTTCAATTATTTTATACTCAAACGTAATAGGTTTGTAATTTTATAACATCCCCCTGCACTGCATCTTGAAACGTTATTCATTCGTCAAACCTCAACGCAGCAAGCTGCGCCTGCGGTTTGTCTCAATCAGAACGTTCCAATCTACAGCACAGGGAAACGCCTAAATTTTACAAACCTATTACGTTTGAATATATTATAACCATTTTCGTGCTAAATGCAAAGTTATTAGTATTATATGTGTAATCGGTGAGAAGCTGTGACATAATCAAATTTTTTCACCATAAGTTAAAAAATCCTAATGAAAATATACTTTATTTGCATCATCATATTTAGAATTCTTTAACTCACTTCATCTGCCGCTCTTCCTTTCTCCCTGTTTCTTACCGATTACATCAATGCTGGATACCACTTTAAGCGAAACCACGTCATAATATTATACGCTAAAACTGCAAATGTAACTTCAATATCAATTTTGCTAACACCCCGCAAACGAAATTGCCTTAGTTTAAAGTTCTCTTTTATCCAGGCATTGACAAACTCAGCATTCTCCCCACGTTTTTTATAAATCAATTTGGTTGGCTCTTCCTGCATTTTATTTCTAAACTCAATAACATTCTGATCATATGCCTTACGAGTTACGCTTCGTCCTTTCTTACTTGCATGAGGACAACATTTGGACTTTGAGCGACATTTATCACAATCTTCTTTCTGAGCGCGATACTTAAAATTACT
>QNCH01000055.1 GCA_003645745.1 Candidatus Omnitrophota bacterium | reverse complement strand
TAAATATCTATTTGTTAAATCTGTAGTAATATCTGCCCAGAGAATTTCTTTTTGGATAAATTGCGCAGTTTGTGCTTGTATTTGATCTTTAGAAAAATTTTTTTGTCTTTTTAAGAGATTTCTATACGATAAAAGTATATTCTGGAAAAGCAAATTACTGTACCCTGTAGTTTGCTGGCTTACCCCATGAATAAAGACAAAACTAATCATTTCCCAACCTCATAATTTTATTTTGGGTATATTATATGGATATTTCAGGATTAATCAAGAATAGATTTTTTGCTAAAGCTAGCCTGCCTCCAGTCTTGACACAATATTTATTTTATGTTATAACTTTTGATATAATATAGAAATTTGATTTTTAGAGATAAAAAATATTCATTACTGAGTATAGTAAAGGAGTGGGGAAAATGGAAAATAGGATTTTTAGATTTTTGAGTATAGTTGTTTGTGCAGTTATTTTTTTTAGTCCTACCAGTGGTTGTGTTTCTAAATCTTCACAAAAAGATTCTAAGCCTGCTTTAGTTATCTGGCATTGGATGTCTGACCGGGAAGATACTTTGCAACAAATAGCGCAGCAATACGAAACGGAAACAGGGGTGAAGGTTGAATTTCAGTTATTTGCCCCTTCAGAAGCTTATGGTAACAAAGTCAGAGCTTCTGCTCAAACAGATACTTTGCCTGATATTTATGGTATTCTTGCTGAAACAAGGGACTACGCGAGTTTTATTAAGGCAGGGTTTGTGGAGGATTTAACTCCTTATATGGAAGCGAATAATGCTTTGTGGAAAAAACAATTTTTTAAAAAAGCATTGTCTATGGATACATTTGTCAAAGATAATCAATTTGATGTGCTGCCAGGTATTTATGGTGTGCCCATAGACGTAACCAATATTCAGTTTTTATATAATAAAGATTTGTTTGCTAAAGCAGGGCTTGACACTAATAAGCCGCCGCGTACTTTTGAGCAGTTTAAAGCTGTAGCTAAAAAATTAAAGGAAAATAATATCCAGGGGTTGGTTAGCGGATGGGGAGAGATTTGGATGATTAATTGCCTTGCGGATAATTTTGCATGGAATATTATGGGGCAAGATAAGATTTTGGCTACAATAAAAGGAGAAGTTCCTTATACTGACCCTGATTGGATAAAAGTTTTTAGTTTGTTTGATGAGATGGGGAAATCAGGATTGTTAGCCAGTGGTATGATTACTATGGTAAATAAGCATGCAGAGCAAACATTTGCTAATCAAAGGGCTGCTTTAGCTTTTAATGGTTCATGGTGTGTGAATGTATATAAAGGAATGAATCCTGATTTAAATTATGGGGTGTTTTTACCTCCTAAAATTTCTGATAAATATCCTGTTGTTGTTTGGGGAGGAGCAGGATCATCATTTAAGGTAAACGCAAAATCAAAGCATAAAGAAGCGGCAATTAAATTTTTGAAATGGATAACAGAAAAAAAACAACAAATTTTTCTGTCTAAGGAGACGCATAATCTTCCTTCAAATAGAAATGCTTTGTCTAATTTATCTCCACACTTAAAGCAATTTGCTTCAGCAATGAAAAATACTGTGCATCCAAGCCAATTGCCGAATAGTGAATATCCGCGTGTAATTGAAACAATGGGTAAAGGGATTCAGTTAATCATCATTGGCCAGCAAACACCAGAAGAATTAGCTCAGAAAATGCAAAAAATTAAAGAACAGGAAATGAAACGGTCTGAAAAATATAACAAGAAATAAAACAAAAATGAAGCCAAAATCAGAAAATAAAATTAATATCAGTAAAGTGATGGATTTGACTACAAGCTATCTTTTTATTTTACCTGCTCTGGTTATTTTTCTTTTGTTTGGCTTATATCCTTTTACTCAGGTATTCTGGTTAAGTGTACATAACTGGGATGGGATCGCTTTAAGTAAAGTATTTGTTGGACTAAGAAATTTTATAGAAATTTTTAGTGATGGCCCATGGTGGAATTCTATGTGCCATGCCGCATATATTGCTTTATTAGCTTTAATTTTTCAAAATGCCCTTGCTTTAATTTTAGCATTGCTTGTTGATAAAGATATTCGCGGAGGAAATATATTTAGAGTAATTTTTTATTTACCTCCTGTTTTGTCGGGTATTGTAGTGGGGTTAATTTGGGGCTGGATTTATGACGGTAATTATGGGCTTTTAAATCATTGGTTAGGTTTTTTGGGTCTTGAGCATTTAGCCCGCGCCTGGCTTTCTGACCCTAAAACTTCGTTAACCTGTATTGCGGTTATTCATATGTGGAAAGGGTTTGGTTGGGGGTTTGTGATTCTATTAGCTGGTTTGCAGGGTATCCCGCGCGCGCTTTATGAAGCAGCAGAGGTTGATGGCGCTGGGATGTGGCAAAAATTTGTTAATGTGACAATTCCAATGATGATTCCTGTTTTTGTATTAGTAATGATTATGACTATTTTAGGCACAATGCAGATTTTTGATATTATTGCTGCGACAACAAATGGCGGGCCTGGATATGCGACAGAAGTTCCGGTAACCAGAATTCTTGCTTCTATGCAGGGAGCTTCACGTTTTGGTTACGCGTGTACTCAGGCGGTAGTTTTTGGGGTAATCTTGTTAATTGTATCTCTTACTCAATTAAGAATTTCAAAAAAAATGAAGCAGGTTTAAAATGCGAATAAGTTCTATATATAAAATAAAAAATGGGCTGGGAAAATTTGTCGCGTATACAATATTAATTTTTGTAGCTCTTGCCTGTATATTTCCGCTTTTTTGGATGTTTGGCTCAGCTTTAAAAACGCAAAGTACAGTTTTTAGTGATTTTAGTTTATTCCCTAAACATATGCATTGGGAAAATTTTACAATTGCCTGGACAAAAGCTCACTTTGGAATGTATTTTTTTAATAGTGTTTTGTATACTGTGATTACAGTAGGCGGCCTGGTATTTTTTAGCACAATGGCAGCATTTGCTTTTTCACGGCTTGATTTTCCATTTAAAAATGCTTTATTTTTAATGTTTGTGTGTATGATGATGATTCCTTTGCCAGGTCAATTTGTCGCATTGTATGTATTATTAACAAAATTGCATCTCGTTAATACAAGGATAGGGTATATTTTGCCGCAAATAGATGCTGGACAGGCATTGGCAATATTTATTTTAAAAACGTTTTTTGATAATATTCCAAGAGACCTTGAAGATTCTGCAAGGATTGATGGGTGTAATAAATGGGGGATATACTGGCATTTGGCTTTTCCTTTAGCCAAGCCTGCTATTGCAGTAGTAATAATTTTTAATTGTCTCGCGGTATGGAATGAATATCTTCTTGCTATGTTGGTTTTTTCTGATAAAAGTTTAATGCCTCTTCCTCGGGGTTTAATGGTTTTTCAAGGGACACATATGACTGAGTATGCTTTGCTTATGGCAGGGGTGTCAATTACGGTTATTCCAATTATTTTGGTGTATTTGGTAATGCAGAAATATATAATCAGCGGAATTACTGCTGGAGCATTGAAAGGATGATTGTTAATGAATAAAAAGATTGTTTTGTTAAATATTATTTTGTTTTATGGATTAATTATGCTTCAACCGTTATTTGCTTTGCCTGAGCCTACATTCAAGCTTTATGATTCAGGCAAAGAAAAAATAGTTGATTATGCAAAATATGGAGAGTTTAAAAATATTGGCAAAGAAAAATATAAATATAGAATAAAAGATAGAAACGGCTTGTCTAAAGCTATTGGCGAAGGGATATTTCCCAATACAACAAGTCTGTCTAAGGATAAGGGATATATAAAATATAAAAAAGAGAAAAAGCTTGAAGGCACGCATTGGGCGTTTGTGAATTCTGTTGATTATCAGGCTAATTTTTATCGTTGGGCAAGTGCGCAGGAATCTCCAGGAGTTAAATTATTTTATACAGGCATTGCTCTGGAGAATGCCGGACAAATGGTGCATGCAATAAAAGCATATTATGCGGTAGTTGTAATGTTCCCTAAAAGTATTGGCTGGACATTCTGGAAAACTCCATGGTATGTGGGACCTGCGGCATTAGATAGGATTTTATTTTTAACTCATAAGTATCCTGAGTTAGGCATAAAACTTGTTGACGCAAAGATGGAAGTAAAAAAACGTTATGATGATAATATTAGAAATGATGCTTTTGTGGTAAATCCTGGTAAATTAATTAGTTGTAAACCTGAACAAGTTATTGACCCTCCAGTTGACTTGAGTAAATTAAAAGTTATAGAAAAAAAAGATTTTGGCTATATTTCCTTAGTTAAATATGAAAACCGACATTGGCAGTTGTTTGTTAATGGAGCTCCTTTTATGATTAAAGCAGTTGCTTATCAGCCGTCTAAGATAGGCCAAAGTCCGGACATTGGCACATTAAAAGACTGGACATTGTCTGACTTAAATAATAATGGAAAAATTGACAGCCCTTATGATTCCTGGGTTGACAAGAATAAAAATAATATTCAAGATGATGATGAATTCGCAGTAGGAGATTTTCAGCTTTTTAAGGATATGGGAGTAAATGTAATTAGAGTGTATCATCATGAATTCGCGAAAAATAAAGAGTTGTTTAAGCAGTTATATGAAGAATATGGAATTAGGATAATTATCGGAGATTTTTTGGGTATGTATGCTGTAGGCTCAAAAGCGGAATGGGAGGCGGGCACAGATTATTCTGATCCGCAGCAGCAAAGAAATATGCTCGAATCTGTAATGAAAATGGTTAATATGTATAAAGACGAACCCTGTGTTTTAATGTGGATTCTTGGTAATGAAAATAATTATGGCATCGCAAATAATGCTAAAAAAGAACCGCCTGCCTATTATCATTTTGTTAACGAGGTAACTAAAAAAATCAAAGAAGTTGATTCTAAACATCCTGTATGTCTTTGCAATGGAGATATTCTTTTTTTGGATATTTTTTCTGAGCAATGTCCTGATGTTGATGTTTTTGGAGCCAATACTTATCGCGGCAAAGAAGGATTTGGTGCGTATAATTTTTGGATACCGATAAAAGAACTTGCGGATAAACCTGTGTTAGTTACTGAGTATGGATGTCCCGCTTATGGACATGGCTGTAGCAGAGATTACGCTGAAGATTTTCAGGCTAAATATTTAGTAAATAATTGGCTGGATATGGAAAAAAATAGTGCTGGACAGGGGGTAGGTATTTCTATTGGCGGGTCTCTTTTTGAGTTTGTTGATGAGTGGTGGAAAACAGGCGCTCCTCCCGGATATCCGGATATTATTCAGGATGTAACTGCTAATTGCGGCGGGCCTTTTGTTGATGGTTGGTATTATGAAGAGTGGTTTGGGATTGTAAGCCAGGGTGATGGTACTGATTCTCCTTATTTGCGTCAGTTACGTAAAGCATATTTTAGCTTGCAAAAAATTTGGAAAGGATCTGAATAAAAATGAAAAAAACAATATGTTTTGTTTTAATTTTATGTTTTTGCCTGTTTCCTTTTATTTTGAAAAATTGTTTTGCGCAAGCAGAACAACAAAGTAAAGATAAAGAGCAAATCAGCGAGTTGTATGTATATTCTGATCAGGATGATCCCAAAAATCATTATTATCCTTCAGAAAAGATTGGAGATAACGCTGATTTAGAAATTACCGAAGGATGTAAGGATGCTCCGCAAGTAGGTAATGATTGTATAAAGGTAACATATAAAGCTAAAGGCGACTATGGCTGGGCTGGTGTTTATTGGGTAAATCCTTCTGGTAATTGGGGCAATAAAAAAGGCGGCTATGATTTGCGTTTTGCAAAAAAACTTAGTTTTTGGGTAAAAGGGGAAAAAGGCAATGAATTGATTGCGGTTTTTAGGTTTGGGGGGGTAAAAGGAACTTTCTCTGATTCTGACATTCATGGTATTGGGCCAATTGTGCTGACTAATCAGTGGAAGCAATATGTAATTGATGTTTCTAAAAGAAATATGCGTTATATTAGCGCGGGCTTTGGTTTCGCGCTTACAAAAGCGCATAACTTAGAAGGTTGCATATTTTATATAGATGATGTAAAATATGAATAGGAGTAATTTAGTGGGGTTAAATTGGTAAGATAGAGAAAGGAGGCAGTAGTGAAAAAAGTAAGTTGGTTAGCAGTAGTATTGGCAGTGGTATTTCTTTTTAATGTTAATGTATGGGCTCAGGATGCTGATGACGAGGATGAGGATATGTTGATTGGCAGAGAAGCAAAATTTGTTGAAGGGATCTTTGGTATTTACATTGACAGAGGCAGCAGGCAGAATCATTTTTGTCCTTCAGGATGGATGGGGGATTATGGTGATATTAAATTGAATGAAAGCTGTAAGGATGCTCCGTATAGCGGAAAAACTTGTGTTGAGATTAAGTATTCAGCAGAAGGCAAGCAGGGCGCTAATTGGTGTGGCATCTTTTGGCAGAATCCTCCGAATAACTGGGGTGAGAAAAAGGGCGGTTATGACATTCGCGGCGCAAAGAAGTTGACTTTTTATGCTAAAGGTGCTAAAGGTGATGAAAGAATAATGGAATTTAAAGTAGGCGGCATAACCGGAACTTATGCTGATTCTGATTCTATAGGCATTGGCCCGATTGACTTAACCGCGGAATGGCAGCAATATACCATAGATCTTACAGATTGTGATCTATCTTATATTAGCGGTGGTTTTTGCTGGGCAACAAATGCTGATTCTAATCCTGATGGATGTGTGTTTTATTTAGATGATGTTCAATTTGAACAATAATTGTTTATGTCGTTTTTAAGATTAAAAGGGTAGAAAGTATATATGGTTGCTTTCTACCCTTTATTTTAATATAGCAGGAATTTATTTTTGAAGTTGTTTAGCTGCAACTATACTCAAACGTAATAGATTTGAGTATAGTTATAAAAAAAAGATTTTTGTCGTTCCCTGCTTGCAGGGAATCTAATTGAATAAATAGGACAGGAGTTTTATCATGAAGCGGAACATATTATATATATTTTTTATATTTTTTATATTTTTAAGCGGCTGTGTGCCGGCAAAGGGAATTTTTATTAAACAGTTAAAAAATAAAGATTATGTTTTATTTGTTGATAAAAGTCCGTATGTTGTTAAAGGTGTGTGTTACGCTCCTGTTCCGATTGGTAAAAGCCATCTGTATAATTTTATGTGTAATCAGCATAAACCATGGATAATTGACGGCAGTTTGATGCAGAAGATGGGTGTTAATACAATCAGATTGTATGGTGTTGGCGATGAGCCTGCAGATTGTAAAAAAATGATTGAGGAATTATATACTTTATATAATATCAGAACTATCTTAGGAGATGACTTGGGATTTTGGGAATATCCTCCGCCTAATTATGCGGATAAAGATTTTATTGAAGAACAGACAGAAAAAATTTTAAAAACAGTTAATTATTTTAAAGATACTCCTGGTTTGTTAATGTGGAATTTGGGTAATGAGAATAATTATAGTTTTGATGGTAGAGTAAATCCATGGAGTTCTGAGGAAATAGATGCTTTACCAAGTTATGGGGAAAAACGTAAAGCGCGGGCAAGGATTTATTATTCTTTTACCAATGATATAGCAAAAAAAATAAAGCAAATAGATCCTGAGCATCTTGTATCTTTGGGTAATGGTGAAACTGTGGGGTTAAAAATAGCAGCACAATATTGCCCGGACATTGACCTTTTAGGCTGTATTGTTTATCGCGGAAAAGTTTTTGGGAGTTTTTTTAAAGAAATTAAACGTAAATTTGACCTGCCGGTAGTATTAATGGAATATGGCTGTGACGCGTTTAACGCGGTGAAGCAAAAAGAAGACCAGAAGAATCAGGCTAAATTTCTTAAAAGTCAATGGCGTGATATTGAGAAAAATTTTGCCGGAGGCAAAGGGATTGGCAATTGTCTGGGCGGAACTATTTTTGAGTGGACAGATGAGTGGTGGAAAACATCAGACTGCGACCGTGACAGCTGGCTTGTGCATGATGTTACCGCAGGCTGGGGTATGGGAGCATATACTTTTGACGCTAAAGCGGGTAAGAATATGAATGAAGAGTGGTTTGGCATTGTGAGTGTGTCTCCTGAATTAGAGGACGGCATTAATAAAAGAACACCGCGTAAAGCGTATTATGTTTTGAAAAAATTGTGGACAAAAGAAAAATAAGGGAGGAAAATGGATAAAACATTAATAAATTTACTTACTATTCTTCTCGGCGGCGGCGGACTTTTTTCTGTACTTACAAAATATAGTGTTCCTGAATTAAATGCTACTTTCTGGGGTAAAAATATCTTTGCGGTTAAAAGAGATATTATTGAAAAAGTAATGACGCGTATTTTTATCCTTATGTCAGCACTTGGGCTTGTAATTCAGGTTTTTGGAGAAATTTTAAGAGTGCCTGCTCGCATTTATTCCATTGAATTTTATTTTTGTCTTTTTGTAATTGGTTTTGTTGTTACTCTTGGTATTGTTTTTCTATGTGCTTTTGTAGGTAAAAAAATTGCCAAAATAAAATGGCTGCCAGAGATTATTAAAAGCCAACGAGAACTCTTTAATCAGGCTAAATACATTATTGCTCATGATTGTTGGAGAGAAGATCAAACGGACAGATCAAAC
>QNCH01000054.1 GCA_003645745.1 Candidatus Omnitrophota bacterium | reverse complement strand
GGATATCCCTTTACTACTTCATAATAATCATTGAATAGGTTATCGATTAAAACAAACGTCTGTAAGTTATCCTTGAAATCATAAGAAAATTTTGCTTTCCAGAGCAAATAACAACCTAAAGTCTCTTTCAAATTTCCTTGATAAAATCTTCGCCCAAAATAATCGCCAACAATATCTATATTAAATTTTTCCGCGATTCTACATTTAAAACCTGAAGAAAAATGTTGTTTTGGCTTAAAAGGCACAAACTCATAATCAGGATCTTTACTGCGAATTTTGTTTAGATCCAGGCTAAAAAACTGGCTAAAATCATCATTCCAGCTATATTCAAATGCTAATTTTACCCCGCAGGAATTAGCTTTTTTAAGTGTACGCGGTGCGTAAAGCCCATTAAAATCATGATCAGCCAAAAAAGACATATCTTTATGCTGATGAGCATAAAATAAAATATTTACCAGCCACCGCGAAGCAATGTATTTATCTATTTGATATGAAACACAAAATTTTCTTTCCAACCGTAAAATGTCAGGGTTTACTTCTAAATAATTTTCTTCAAGATAATTCTGACTAAAATTTAAAGGCTCAAATTCACGCGTTAGAGTAAACTTATGCAGGCAATTTTGATCTTTTTTAAGAATCAATTCCGCAAAAGGAGAGATCCTTTCTCCAAAATATTGCTGATAAAACAAATCACTTCCTAATACGAGTTTGTATCCGCGCAAAAAATTCATCTCAACAAAGCGTAGGCCAGCATCCAGATTGTTTTGTCCGTAACAATTCTTTAACTGCGTTTTATAGTGATGAATATCTGCAGAAAACAAATCATTTTTAATTGCGACTTTCATTCCGATAATACTGCTCCTGTAATCAGGCCGCTCCAAAGCATCATTTACACTTGCCCCATCATAGTAAGGTTCGACACTAACCCCTTGCTTAGGATTAAACTGAATTGCGCTCTTAAAATGTATTGTCCTTCGATTATCCTGGGATGTAGGCAGATTAACCCTGCCAGGCAAACCCATTATTTTGTCAAAATAATCCATTTTTAAAACAAGTTCATTCTGATTATCAAAAGGCAGCCCTAACCTGAATCCAGAATCATATACTCTAAACTGGCCGTTACAACGCTCTCCGCGGCTATCAATGTTTTCAAACCAAAAAGAATGATAAAAATTCTTTGTTTTTGCTGACTGCATTAATTGAAAACTTTCAGAATTAAACCTGCCAAAAGCCGCGCTTAAAAATCCTGTGTTTGCAGATAACTGAGAAAATCCTACATCATCGATAAAATCAGTGTGCCCGGGGTATAATTGTTTATCTAAGATATTTTCTTCATTATGCCTGCAAGCTATAATATTTACCTGAGGCAATTCAAGCAAACTGTCAACCAATTCTTGGGCAGCTGCATTTTTTTGTGTCAAAAAAATAAATCCTAAAACAATACTTACAGAAATGCAGGTTCTAATTCTTCTTTTATACATTGCATCCTCTTTTGAGCTTCTTCTCCATACAATTTATTTACAATAATTTTATTATAGATACTCTTTGCCTTTTTATATTTTTTTTTATTTTCAAAAATTCGCGCAGCTTTTAAATATGCCTTACCCGATAATTCCTTTAACTCAGGGCAAAGATACGCGGACTTTAAATAACAATCAAGCGCGCGTTCAATCTTATCCATTGTTTCCAATAAACAACCTAACTCATAATTTAACTTAGCTTTTAGTGCAACGGTATTAGCAGAAATATCCAGCGCAGAGTTTAAATATTCTACCGCGTCTTCTTTATTCCCTTCTTTAGTTGCAATGTCAGCTAATTTTTGATAAGCAATACTCGCGTATATTGTGTCAGAGTAATCTGAGGCTAATTCATCTAATTTAACCTTTGCATGTGCTATTTTTTTCTGCTCAACAAAAATTTCAGCACTTTTCACAATACTTTGCGGAATAAATTCGCTTTCAGGGAACTGTTCTCTTAACATTGCGAACTGCTTAACTGAGAGTTCACTATTACCCATTTTATAATAGCACGTTCCCAACTCAAACATAGCATCGTCATTTAATTCAGACTGTAAAGGATTTCTTATCACTGTAAAAAAATAATCTTTTGCTTTAGCAAAATTCTCCTTGCCAAGATAAAACTGCCCCAGCCAAAACTGTGTATCCGCTGCAACAGGCGACTCAGGAAATCTGGACAAGCAATTAACAAACTCATTAACAGCCTGCTGCTCTTTGCCTATATTATAATAACACCAACCGCGTTGGTATATAGACTGCCACAAAAAATCCTGCCTGCCTGTTATTTTTATCAGCTGTGTATAAAATTTAAGCGCTTCAGAAAATTTTCCCACATTATATAATGAAGCAGCAAGGTGAAATAAAGCTTGTTCCTTAAATTTAGATTGCTTACATTCATTTAATAAAACATTGAAATGTTTAATAGCCGCGGAAAAATTTCTTTTTTTAAAATAAACCATAGCCAATTGATAGCGGGAATCAGCAGTAATCTTAGCATCCTTGTGCTGGTCAATTACATTCTGAAACGCGAGGATAGCCGCGTCAAACTTAGCCTGTTTTGAAAAACTTAAAGCTAATTGATATTGCGCGTAAGGAGCCTGCTCACTCTCGGAAAAATCCAAAAGTATTTTATCATACATTTTTTGCGCGAGTTTTATATCTCCTTGTTCAAAATAAACGTCAGCAATCTTACTCAAAGCTGAAGTTTTAATGCTCAGCTCATCAGTTAGCTCCAAAGCTGTTTCAAATTCTTTTAAAGCATTTTGCTTATCTTCTTTTTGCAGATACGCTTGTCCCAGAGAATAATGCACCCGCGAAATTAATTTACTCTGAGGGAATTTTTTTAAAAATTCGGTATATATAAATATTGATTTATTTGTCCTGTGTGTTTTGGAAAAAATTTTTGCCTTTGCAAGATAAGCTTTTTGCAGCAATTTTTCTTCAGAAAATTTCTGGATTATTTTCTCATAATCAATTAAAGCTTCCTCATAATTATTAAGTTCATAATTACACTCACCCATTTGAAAAATTACCTGCGCGATAAAATGATGTTTGGGAGAGGATTCTCTGAATTGCTCAAATGCATCTAAACTTTTCCTATACCTGCCTAAAGCAAAATATGACCAGCCTAAACCATACCGGGCGTATGGCGCATATTTGGTGCTTTTACTAAATTTAAGCACAAGCAGATAATGCTGTATTGCCTGCTTATAGTTAAAAATACGACAATTAATCTCTCCTAAAAAACAATGCGCGCGAATTAGACTATCCCTGTCTGAATAACGTTTAATATACTTAAAAAAATAATCTTTTGCTTCGCTATATTTATCTAATTTAAATAAAATTTCACCAATTTTATAATCTGCTTCACTGACATATTTATTCTGCGGATACTTGCTGATAAATTCTATAAACGCTGATTTTGCGGCAATAAACTTTTCTAATTCATATAAACATAACGCGCTATTATAATCAGCATAACCTATAAATTTAGAAAGAGGAAAATTTTTATGTAATTTTCGGTAGAATGTATAAGCATGTTCATAATCTTTAGCTTTAAAATATGTTTCCGCCAGCCAAAAATAAATCTCATCTGTTTTTCCTTTATTTATTGTTTCCTTACATTTTAATAAATTCTCAAAAACGCTTAAAGCCTGATATAGCTTACCCTGGTTAAAATAACACTGCGCGATTAAAAACTGGACTCTATATTTATGTTTACTATAAGGGTAATCTTTTAAAAATTGCTCGAACTGCCTTAGGGCAGTATCATAAAACCCATCTTCAAAAACCTGCTTGATTAAAAATAAATCTTTATATTCATCCTTCTGAGCAAAAGCAAAACAGGAACAATTTAAAATCAGGAATAAAATAAAATAAATTTTAATTTTTTTAAGTATATTTATCATTGTTTTTTAATAGTTGTCAAATGCGCTTATGCATATTTATACTCAAACGTAATAGGTTTGCAATTTTATGACGTTTCCCTGCACCGCATCTTGAAACGTTCTTCTATCGCCAAACCTCAACGCAGCAAGCTGCGCCTGCGGTTTGTCTTAAGTCAGAACGTTCCAATCTACAGCACAGGGAAACGCCTAAATTTTACAAACCTATTACGTTTGAGTATAAATGTTTTTGCAAATATTTGCCTGTATAAGAATCTTTGTTCCGCATTAATTGCTCAATAGTACCGCTGCCCACAACTTTTCCTCCATTTTCCCCGCCCTCAGGGCCCAGATCAATAATATAATCAGCTGTCCTAACAACATCAAGATTGTGCTCAATTATTAACACTGTATTGCCATAGTCAACTAATCTATGCAGCACACTAAGCAATTTATCTATATCAACAAAATGCAGGCCAGTTGTCGGCTCATCAAGAATATATAATGTGCGGCCTGTAGCTTTTTTAGACAATTCTGAAGACAATTTAATCCTCTGAGCTTCCCCTCCTGAAAGAGTAGTTGCCGGTTGGCCAAGCTGAATGTAGCCTAAACCAACATCTTCTAAAACTGCTAATTTCTGCGCAATACGCGGTATGTTTTTAAAAAAGCCAACTGCTTCTTCCACAGTCATTTCTAAAATATCCGAAATGCTTTTGCCCTTATATGCAACTTCTAAAGTTTGCGTGTTATAACGTTTCCCTTTACAAACTTCACATTCCACATACACGTCTGCGAGAAAATGCATTTCTATTTTTTTAATCCCATCTCCCTTGCACGCTTCGCACCTTCCGCCTTTTACATTAAAACTAAATCTTCCAGGGCCGTAACCTTTAAGTTTTGCTTCAGGCAGTTTAGCAAAAAAATCCCTGATTGGAGAAAATATCCCTGTATATGTAGCAGGATTTGAACGCGGTGTCCTGCCAATCGGAGATTGGTCTATTACAATTACTTTATCTATATTTTTTATGCCTTTTATTTGTTTATGTTTTCCCGGCTTATGTTTAGAAAAAAATATTTTCTGTGCCAGAGCTTTATATAATATTTCATCAACAAGCGTTGATTTTCCGGATCCTGAAACACCCGTCACACAAACAAAGAGCCCTAAAGGAATTTTTACATTAATATTTTTAAGATTATGTTCTCTTGCTCCGATAATTTCTAAATACTTTCTCTTTTTTAAAGAACGCTGCTTAAGTTGCAGTTTTGCTTTAAAATTCCCGGTTAAATATTGCGCGGTTTGAGAACGCTTAGTTGATAAAATTTGTTTCAGATTGCCCATACACACAATATTGCCTCCAGCACGGCCAGCGCCAGGGCCTAAATCAACAATATAATCAGCGTTGCGGATTGTATCTTCATCATGCTCAACAATAATTAAAGTATTTCCCAGATCACGCAATGATTTCAAAGTGCGCAGTAACTTTTCATTGTCACGTTGGTGCAGTCCGATACTCGGTTCATCAAGAATATAAATTACACCGGTAAGTTTTGACCCAATTTGCGTAGCTAAACGAATCCTTTGCGCTTCTCCGCCTGAAAGTGTACTGCTTTGCCTGTCTAAGGTTAAATAACCAAGTCCAACATCTTGCATAAATTTAAGCCTTTGCCTGATTTCTTTTAATATCTGATAAGCAATAAGCGTATCTTTTTCATTTAAATTTAATCTGTTAAAAAACTTAAACGCGTCTGAAATTGAGAGCCTGGTTAATTCATAAATAGATTTACCGCCAACTTTAACTGCCAGGCTCTCCTTCCTTAACCTCGCTCCCCTACATACAGGACAGGGCAAAGAACTCATATATTTATTAATTTCCTGTTTTAAAAACTCGCTTTCTGTTTTCGCGAAAAGCCGTGTTAAATGCGGAATAATTCCTTCATATTTTTTGCCCCAAACATATACATCCCCGCCATAAAGCACCAAATTCTGAACACCTTTATCAAGGCGCTTAAACTCTACATCCAGGCTAAAGCCAACTGTAGCCGCTAATTCACCCAACATCCCCCGGTAATACATCAAATACCCCTTGCCGCCTCTGCGCCATGGTTGTAATGCCCCTTCACGTAAAGTTTTAGCGCGCTCAGGTACAACTAAATCCTCATCTATCTTCATATTTGTCCCTAAACCACCGCATTCAGGGCATGCGCCATAAGGGCTGTTAAAAGAAAACATCCTCGGCTGCAGTTCCGCGTAGCTAATTCCACACTTAAGGCAAGCATAAACTTCGCTAAAAATCATTTCCTCAATATTTCCCGCAGAGTCTTGCCTGCCAACAATCACTGTGCCTTTACCAGCTTTTAAAGCTGTTTCCACAGAATCAGCAATCCTTGTCTTTTCCGACTGTTTTAAAATAATTCGGTCAACAAGAATTTCAATTGTATGTTTCTTTTTTTTATTTAACTTTATTTGAGCAGTTAAATCATAAATTTCCCCATCAACACGCGCACGCACAAAACCTGCTTTTGCCGCTGTTTCAAACACAGCGCGATACTCGCCCTTTCTGCCGCATACAAGCGGAGCAAAAATATAAAGCCTGCTCCCTTCAGGCAGTTGTAAAATCTGCTCTACAATCTGCTGACTTGACTGCTGAGAAATTTTTTTGCCGCAGGAGTAACAATACGGAACGCCGACACGCGCGAAAAGCAATCTTAAATAGTCATAAATTTCAGTTTGCGTTGCTACTGTAGAACGCGGATTAGCGCTTGCTGTGCGCTGTTCAATCGCAATAGAAGGTGAAAGCCCTTCAATATATTCCACATCAGGCTTATGCATTTGCCCTAAAAACTGACGCGCGTATGCGGACAAACTTTCAACATAACGGCGCTGCCCTTCAGCATAAATAGTATCAAAAGCTAATGATGATTTGCCTGATCCGGAAAGCCCGGTAATCACAATCAATTTATCCCTTGGCAATTTCAGATCTAAAGACTTAAGATTATGCTCTTTAGCGCCTTTAATAACAATAAACTTATTTTGCATTGGTTTACCCTATTTTATACTCAAAGCCACTGAATTTGCGAATTTTGTTGAAATTTTTTTTACAAATTTGGTAATCGGTGAATGAAGCGGGGACACCATAAATTTATTATTTTAACATAATTAAATTTTTAGTAGTAGATTCCCGCTAAAAGATTGCGGGAATGACAGTGAAAAGCAGCTCTTATTGTCTATTCTGATGTTTGTCATTTCCCAATTGTTGTCCTGCTTGCAAGAAATCCATAACTGAAACCCCGCTTCATTCACCGATTACTAAATTTGACTTCTTTGGATATATACTCAAACCCATTCCGTTTGAGTATATTTTCAAACACTTACGCTCTTTACAAGTGTTTCTCCTAAGATAAAGGCTTTATCTAATTTTTTGGGATGCTCTAAAATATCTGCTTTATGCTCCACTAAAGGACAAAATAGTTCTGTAATATAATCAGCGTCAAGTGTAGCAAAAAAATTTTTAACAATACTTCTGGCATTTAAAAAAAAATCTTCTCTTTTACCTGCTGATACACAAATAAATGCCGCTTTTTTCGTATTTCTCTCTATTTTTCCCCTATTATGCCGCTTAAACTGCCAAAAACACTGAAAACGGTCAATCAACATTTTCGCCTGAGCGCTTAAACTGCCAAAAAATATTGGCGAACATAAAATCAACGCGTTTGCCTGATTAATTTTTAAATAAACATCTTGCAAATCATCTTTTATTTTGCAAACACCTCTTTCTCCTGGAGATTCACATTCCTGACAACAGGAAAAATTTAAGCAATTTAAAATAATTTTTTCAGTATGTGCTCCGCGATTTCGCGCGCCAAGAAGAGCGCGGTCAAGTAAAATATCAGAATTTCCGGATATCCTTGGGCTGGCCATTATCCCTAATACATATTTTTTTCTAATTTTCATTTTTCCTGAACCACTTTAACTTCAATACCAGCCTCAGCTAAAATGTCCTTAGCATATTGGTCAGGATAATCCGCTAAAATAATAACCTCTTTTATTCCCGCGTTAATAATCATCTTCGCGCAAATAATACAGGGATAATTTGTGCAGTAAATAATGCCTCCCACTAAACTAATGCCGTATCGCGCTGCTTGCAAAAAAGCATTCATCTCTGCATGCAAACCGCGGCAAAGCTCATGTCTTTGTCCTGAAGGAATGTTTAATTTTTCGCGTAAGCACCCTACATCAGCACAATGCGCCAATCCGGAAGGAGCACCGTTATAACCAGTGCAAAGAATGCGTTTATCTTTAACAATCAACGCGCCAACTTTCCTGCGTAAACATGTGGAACGCTGTGCCACTAATTTAACAATACTTAAAAAATATTCATTCCAGCCTGGACGTATCTCAATCTTCTCTTTGTTCATTTTTACTCCTAAAAATTTTAAAAAATTTTTCTATTCTCTGATCTGTAAATATATGCTTTTTTTGTAATGGCCTGGTAAATAATATGCCTTCTAATGTCCTGCAGCGGCTCAAAGCAACATACATCTGCCCGCAAGCAAATACCCCTCCACTTGTGTCAATAATTACTCGTTCAAAAGTTTTACCCTGGCTCTTATGCACAGTTATTGCCCAGGCAAGCTTTAAAGGATACTGTTTAAATGTGCCGATTACCGTTACATCCGGAGATTTCGTACTGGGATTTATCTGAAAATTAAACAATTCCCATTTATACCTGCAAACATAATCAGTCTCTCCTCCAGGCAGTTCCACTAAAATCATCTCTTCATTAGAATTTAATCCTGATTCAAAATCT